>NZ_JBQKGN010000010.1:0-84667 GCF_052118785.1 Collinsella sp. LCP21S3_A9
TCGACTAAACGTGCAGCGTGCGCGGGCCCTCCCGACGGGAAACGAAAAAGCCCGGTTTAAAACCGGGCTCGAACAAACACGCCTATTGACAATGGCTTTCTCATATTAAAAGGGGAGGTGCCGGCTTTCGCAAGGCGCGAACCTACGAAAATCGCCGCACGGCAACGCGGGGCGATGAGCTCAGTCGGGGGATAGGGCCCGCTTCGCCCGCCGGCCCGTAAATTGTATCATCCAGTGTGGAACGAGAGCGCCCGTTTCCGTGTGCGACGGGCTTGCAATAAGAGGAGAGCCATGTCGAAGCAAGCGGTCGTTGGAATCTTGGCGCATGTCGATGCTGGCAAGACCACGCTGGCCGAGGCCATGCTGTTCAATGCGGGTCGCATTCGTAAGCGCGGCCGCGTGGACGATGGCGATTCGCATCTGGACACTAACGCGATCGAGCGCGAGCGCGGCATTACGATTTTCTCGTCGCAGGCCGTGCTCGACCACGGTGATACCCGCGTCATGCTCGTGGATGCACCGGGGCATGTCGATTTTTCTGCCGAGGCGGAGCGCACGCTGCGCGCACTCGATTACGCGATTTTAGTTGTGGGCGCCAACGACGGCGTGCAGGGGCACACCGAAACCCTGTGGCGCCTGCTTGCACGCTATGACATTCCGACGTTCATCTATATCAACAAAATCGATTTGGAGAATCCCGGCCGCGATGTTTTGCTGGCACAACTTGGGCGGCGTCTTTCCGAAGGCTGCCTGGATGCCAACGAACTGCTGGAGGGCGGCGCCGTTCAGGAGGACGCTGCAGCGTTGGACGAGGCGGCGCTCGAGGAGTTTCTTGAGGCAGGTGAGCTTTCCGTCGCAACGCTGTCGCGCATGGTTGCCGAGCGCAAGCTCTTTCCCTGCTTTGTCGGCTCGGCGCTCAAGGACCAGGGCGTGAGCGAGCTGCTGGATGGTATATGCGTGCTGATGCGCGAACAGATATGGCTTCCGGAGTTTGCCGCGCGCGTCTATCGTGTCAGCCGCGGGGATCGCGGCGAGCGCTTGGCATGGGTTAAAGTGACCGGCGGCACGCTGTGTGCAAAACAGATGATCAGCGGACGTTCCGGTGCCGAGGTATGGGAGCAGAAGGTCGATCAGGTGCGCATCTATAACGGTGAAAAGTATGAGCTTGCCCAAGAAGTTGCTGCTGGCGGTATTTGTGCCGTGACGGGTCTTGCGCACGTTCGCCCAGGGGACGCCTTGGGTGCGGAGCCCGTGTGTGATGCGCCCGTCATCGCTCCGGTCCTCACCTATACGGTGCTTCCGGGCGAACACGATGTCCATGCGGTGTTTAAAGCGCTGACTGAGTTGGCGGACGAAGACCCCATGCTCGGCGTAAGCTGGAATACTCATCTGGAGCAGATTCACCTGCAGCTGATGGGCGCCGTGCAACTCGAGGTCGTGCAGCGGGTGTTGGTCGATCGCTTTGGCCTTTCGATTTCGTTTGAGCCCGGCGGCATTCTCTATAAGGAGACTATTTCGCAGCCGGTCGAGGGCGTGGGCCACTTTGAGCCACTGCGCCACTATGCCGAGGTGCATCTGAGCCTGGAGCCGTTGCCAGCGGGTTCGGGCGTGCAGTTTGGCACCGTGACTTCGACCGACGAGCTCGATCTTAACTGGCAACGCCTGGCGCTTACAAACGCCATGGAGCGAGATCACCTGGGCGTGCTGACCGGCTCGCCCATCACCGATGTGCGCATTACGCTCACAGGTGGCCGTGCGCATGCCAAACACACCGAGGGCGGCGACTTTCGCCAGGCCACGTACCGCGCGATTCGCCAGGGGCTCATGCAGGCGCGTGAGGCCGGCGCGGCGGTGCTGTTGGAGCCGTGGTATCGCTTTGAGCTCGAGGTGCCGGGGGAGTGTGTGGGCAGGGCGTTGTCGACGCCACGCGCATGGGTGCCGAGTACGAGCCGCCGACAATGGCGGACGAACGGGCAAAGCTTGTGGGTCGCGTGCCGGCATCCGAGGTCCAGGATTATGCGCTGGAGGTGGCCGCCTACACGAGCGGTCGCGGGCATCTGTACCTGGAGTTTGCCGGTTATGCGGCATGCCATGATGCCGAGCGCGTCATCGAGACTGTCGCCTATGAGCCCGAGGCCGATCTACCCAACACGCCCGACTCGGTCTTTTGCTCTCACGGCGCCGGCTACACGGTCAAATGGTACGACGTGCCCGCCGCGGCGCACGTAAAGGTCGATCCCGCCACCTTCCGCCCCTGGCGAGCGGCGGACGTCGAGTTTTTCGGCCATAGGTGATGGAGGGTCAGTCTCTTTGTCGCATCCTGTTGGTATAACTCGGTATAAGTTGGTATAACTGTTACCAGGGTTTGCCAATCCGAGGAGGCCGACATGAATCCAAATCCCTTTAAGCCCACGGCTGGTAAGCGGCCTCCGATACTCATCGGCCGCGAGTCGGTCATCGAAGATTTCGAGGAAGGGCTCGATAACGGCGCCGGAGCTCCGGGCAGGCTCATGCTCATTACGGGAAACCGCGGCTATGGCAAAACGGTTCTCTTGCGGGAGCTGCAGCGTTTAGCTAGCGAGCGCGGATGGGCGGTTGTCTCTGATTCCGCCTCGCTTGGCCTATGCGACCGCCTGGCCGATGCGCTTCGCTCGAATATGTCGGTTGCGACGTCAATGGAGTTCGGGCCGTCACTTGGCCGGATGTCGGTCGAGGCGGCGCGGGCAAAAGGCGAGACGTTGCGCGGGTTAGTCAACGAACGCCTCGAGAAACTCGGGCCGGGAAAGGGCTTACTGTTTGCGATTGACGAGGCCCAATCGGCATCTATCGAGGAGCTGGCGGCGCTGGCCGTTCTCTATCAGCAGGTGCTCGGAGACCAGGATGCTACGGGCTTGCCCGATAGAGACCAGCACGGTCTTGCGCTGGTTTTTGCCGGCTTGCCCAGCATGGTTGATGACTTGCTCGAAGAGCCGATCGTAACGTTTTTGCGCCGCGCCCAGCAGCGTACGCTGGGTGCGATTTCTTTGCCCAAAGTGCGCGATTCATATATCCAGACGGTCAAAGGCACTGGTCTTTTCGTTGATGCGGAGACGGCGGACCTTGCGGCGCACAAGAGCATGGGGCATCCCTATATGGTTCAGCTGGTGGGATATTACATGTGGAGGTCTGCTGTCCGGCGTGACTCGCGGGTCATTGAAGTGTGCGATGTCGAGGCTGGCTACGCGGATGCCATCTCCGAGTTCTATGAAGCAGTGGACGCTCCCTTGTATTACGGGTTGCGCAGTCCGCAGCGCCTCTTTACCGAGGTCATGGCGGCTGATGGGGGCAAGCCGACGCGCATGGCGGCCATCATTGAGCGCTGCGACCCACCCAAAGCTGAGCGAGCAAATATCGCGCAAGCCTGATTCGCGAGCGCGTCATCGAGGCTGCCGGATACGGTCTCGTCCGGTTTACCGTGCCCATGCTGGGCGAGTGCATCCGCGACCGCGTTTTATGGCATGAGTAGGGTGATAAAGGTGACGGAACAGAAGATGAGCCCGCAGGCTATAGAGGTACGTGGCGCGCGTGTGCACAACCTCAAGGACATCGATATCGATATTCCGCTGGGAAAGCTCGTGGGTATTGCTGGCGTATCGGGTTCGGGCAAGAGTTCGCTGGCACTGGGCGTTCTTTACGCCGAGGGCTCGCGTCGCTACCTGGAGGCGCTTAGCACCTATACCCGCCGCCGTCTGACGCAGGCCGAACATGCCCAAGTGGACGAGGTGCTGCACGTACCGGCGGCGCTCGCATTGCATCAGCGCCCCAGCGTGCCGGGTGTGCGCTCGACCTTTGGTACCATGACCGAGCTCAACAATAGCCTGCGTCTGCTCTTTAGCCGTTGCGCCCATCACGTGTGCCCGCACTGCGGGGCGCGCGTGGAGCCGAGCCTTAACGTGGCCGCGGGTCTGTCGCTCACGTGCCCCGTGTGCGGCCGTGAGTTCTGCGCGCCGGGTGCCGAGGACCTTGCCTTTAACAGCGGCGGCGCGTGTCCCACCTGCGGCGGCACCGGTGTCATGCGCGAGGTGGACGAGGCGAGCCTGGTGCCCGACGAGTCCAAGACTATCAACGAAGGCGCGGTGCTTCCTTGGGGCACGCTCATGTGGGATCTGATGAAGCAAGTGGCAGGCGAGATGGGTGTGCGTACCGACGTGCCGTTTAACCAGCTCACGCCTCAAGAGCGCGACATTGTGTTTCACGGTCCGGCGGTTAAGAAGCACATTCTCTACGTTCCCAAAAACGGCGAGGGCGCCACGCCGCTCGACTTTACCTATTACAATGCCGTCTATACCGTCGAGAACGCGCTCGCCAAGGTTAAGGACGATAAGGGCTTAAAACGTGTGGCGCGCTTTTTGCGCGAGGGGCCATGTCGTGACTGTGGCGGCACGCGTCTCTCCGAGGCTGCGCGCCAGCCCCAGGTGCGCGGTATCAATCTGGCGCAGGCCGCGGCCATGACGCTTGGTGATGCGGTTGAGTGGGTGCGCGGGGTGCCCGCATCCTTGCCGGCCGAGATGCGGCCCATGGCGGCGGATATCTGCGATTCGTTTTTGAGCGCGGCCCGTCGCCTGGTCGATCTGGGTCTCGACTACCTTTCGCTCGATCGCGCTGGTGCCACGCTCTCCACGGGCGAGCGTCAGCGCGTGCAGCTCGCCCGCGTGGTGCGCAACCGATCGACGGGCGTGCTCTATGTGTTGGACGAGCCTTCGATTGGCTTGCATCCTGCCAATGTCGACGGCTTGGTGGGCGTGATGCGCGATCTGGTGGATGACGGCAACACCGTGGTTGTTGTCGACCACGATACACGTGTGCTGGCGGAAGCCGACTATCTGGTCGAGATGGGCCCCGTTGCCGGAGCTGGCGGCGGCAATGTGATTGCCGCTGGCACGGTGGACGAGGTCGAACAATCGAAGGGCAGCCGCATCGCCCCGTTTTTGAGCGCAGACCCCAAGCGTATGCGTCCGCAGGTGACTGACGACGAAATGTTCGACCAGGGCCACATCCGCATGGCAACCGATGCCATCCATACCGTCAAACCGCTCGAAGTCGATATACCGCGCGGTCGTCTCGTTGCGGTGACGGGCGTTTCGGGTTCGGGTAAGACGACGTTGGTGCTCGAGACACTCATCCCGGCGCTTAAGGCCCAGGCAGCTGGCGAGCGCGTGCCAAGCCATGTGCGCTGGGTCGACGCCGAGGGTATCGCACGCGCAAACCTGATTGACGCTACACCTATCGGCGCCAACGTGCGCTCGACGGTAGCGACCTATGCCGACATCCATGATGAGCTGCGTCGCGCTTTCGCCCGTACGCCCGAGGCCAAGGCAGCCGGCTACAAGGCGGGTGCCTTTAGCTACAACACTGGCGCCTTGCGCTGCCCTACATGCGATGGCACGGGCTCGATATCGCTCGACGTGCAATTTTTGCCCGACGTCGAGATCATCTGCCCAGCATGTCGAGGCTCGCGCTACGCCGAAGCCGCCTCGCATATCCATCGCGAGGGCAAGGACGGGAGCAAGCTTACGTTGCCGCAGCTCATGGACATGAGCGTGGACGAGGCTCTCGACGCCACGGTGGGGCTCAAGAAGGTTCAGGCGCGCTTGCTGACCTTGCACGACCTGGGCTTGGGCTATCTTACACTCGGTGAGCCCACGCCGGCGCTTTCGGGCGGCGAGGCGCAGCGTTTAAAGCTTGCGAGCGAGATGGGCCGCGTGCAGGACGATGCCGTATTCGTATTCGACGAGCCCACGATCGGCCTGCATCCGCTCGACGTTCAGGTGCTGCTGAACGTGTTTGACGGCCTCGTCGCCAAGGGCGCCACGGTTATCGTGATCGAGCACGATCTCGACCTTATCCGCAATGCCGATTATGTGATCGACATGGGGCCGGGCGGTGGCGATGCGGGCGGGCAAGTCGTCTGCGCCGGCACTCCGGCGGATATCGTTGCTTGCTCCAAGAGCATTACCGGCCGCTACCTATAACCGAATGTGACAAAGGGACAGTCCCTTTGTCACATGCCGGCAAAGCCTGTCAGCATCACGCTTTTCTTTTCTAGCCAATTCTAGTTAAAAGCAGTTAATTACCGTTAAAAGCTAGCATGTTGTCGACGTAGCACTTGAACAGCTTGTGTCCGAGGGCCAAAATGACCTCAGCCCATTCGCGAAATTTGCACGCCCTATAGTGAGTGGGTTCTCGCTTGAGCCGATGCTGCCAAGAGGCGGCCGATAGGGGCAATTATGGACAATCGAATCTTTGGGTATGTGCGTGTCTCTTCCGCGGACCAGAACTTGGACCGCCAGTTAGGCGCACTGGGAAGGTTTCCCGTTCAACAGGGTCAGATTTACGCTGACAAGGCAAGCGGTAAGAACTTTAGACGTCCCCAGTACCAGCGTCTTCTTCGCAGGTTGCGCGAGGGTGACGTTCTCGTGATCAAAAGTATCGACCGTTTAGGTCGCGATTATCGTGAAGTCCTCGATGAATGGCGACGCATCACGGTGGATAGGCGTGCTGCCATCGTGGTGCTTGATATGCCGTTACTCGATACGCGCGAGCAACCCGATGGCATCACGGGAACGTTCATGGCGGATCTGGTCCTTCAGATCTTGAGCTACGTGGCGCAGCTGGAGCGCGAGAACATAAAGCAGCGCCAGGCGGAGGGTATCGCGTCGGCGCGCCTGCGTGGCGTGAGATTTGGGAGGCCGGCGCTCGAACGCCCGGATGGCTATAACGATGTCATCAAATCATTCGAAGGGGATGAAGTTACGAGGCGAGAGGCCGCAACGCCCCTGAACGTCAGCGTATCGACGTTCGATCGTTGGAGACGGGCGGACACGAACTGATATGACCGTTCGCCGTCTGTCCGTCCTCTTTAACTAGACATTTTGAAGAGGGGAGTTTATTGCACAGAGCCACTCCTTCCCTCGATGTTTATCCAGTTCACGCCCTGGAACCAAATAGTGCCACCGTGTTGCCAATTCGTCTGCTTTTTGACGAGGGGTTATGAGCTGTAACGTCAATCGAAGGGAAATAGTCATGAAACGAAATATTACTAAAAAGATGCCCATGATGGGTTTGCTTGTTCTGCTCACCTGTTCTCTGGGGTTCATTTCGGCCTGTTCACAGAATGATGCAAACGCTGCAAAGTCGAAATATGTCGACGATAAGGCGATGAATGTTATCGCCGCCGGGTTCGAGAGAAGGTTCGACGTCATTGAATCTAATGCAAACGATGATGATCCTCATTCAACCGAGAACATCCAGGAAGCTATTGAGGCCGAAATCAAGAACGACAAGGAACTCAAGAACGCTAGGTTTAAGGATTCCAAGATGCAACAGGACGTAATCACATATCTGAATCTGCTTGATGACCAGCTTAAGGTGACCGAGGACTACTCGCAATCGTCTGCGGATTATTACGAAGAGTGGAATAAAGTCTACGATAAGCGGTCTGCGCAACTCAAGAAGCTTGTTGATAATTACGGGCTGGAAGTAGGGGAAAAATATAAGGATGATTTCAACGACTTAATTAAGAATGGAAAGTCCGTAACAGAGAAGACCTGCTATGAGGATGCCATCAACAGTTTGATTCAGGGAGCAAATTTCGAAAAATCGGATGACGGTTACGGTCTGTATACGTATACGGCGGTAGTTGAGAACACCTCTGGTATATCGTTCTCTAACGTCAGCCTGACACTTGCTCTCTATGATGCAGATGACATCAAAGCGGAGGAGACCTATGCGGACACTTCTTCGTGGGCGCCGGGTGAGAAAGTCAAGTTCGAGGCAATGTCCGATGTTGACGCTGCGCGCGTTGTCGCATCTGTTTCCAGCTACGATGTAAATAAATAAGTTCTGCACGGAAGGGGCGGGTTAATCGGCAATGAATGGTTGACCTGCCCGTTTTATGCCAAATATTGAGCAACAAGTGCTGCGAACGAATGTGTATTATTTCGGATTGCAAACAACTGCCCTCGTCTAAAGACATGCTGAAAACGACAATTAAGGCATGAGGTATAACCCACGGCAGTTTCTTAAATAACAGGGATTTTGAAAGGAATAGGGGATGGATGAGATGGAGGAAGGCATGGGGGCGCTGAAAGCGAAACTCGGGAGAATCCTGACAAAGCCCAAGGTATTCTTTGCGGGCCTGGCGCTTGGCGGAGTGATTGTGGCTGTACTTTTCATTACCATCTTTAGTAACGGCAAAGCTGCGGGCGCGAAAGAAACGACCCCCAATACGCTTTCCCCGTCGGTCGTGTTTGAACGCATCGCTTCCCAGAACGAGATGGTTTCTGCATCGCAGAACTATGCGATTGTCGATAAGGTGACGGATACCAAGAGGTTCTTCGATTGGTTTGATATCCCGTTTACGGAAAACAGCTTTTGGTACCGCTATGTGGGAACCATTAAGGCGGGTGTGAATCTCGAGACGGCAGAGATACATACAAACAAGAAAAAGCTGACCATTACGATGGATGAGCCTTATGTAATCTCGAACACGCCGGATATGAATAAGTCGGGTGCTCTCGAGGAACGCAACAACATCCTCAACCCCATTGAGGTCAAAGATGTCACGGCGTTTGAAGCGCAGTGCAAGGAGCGGAGTGAAAGCGAGGCCATCAAGGATGGCAAGCTGCTCGAAGAGGCTCGAGTGAACGCCGAAGCAAATATCCGTGCGATGTTCAACTCGGCATTTGGCGATGAATATACGGTTGATTTCGACTATCGGAAATAGGAGGTCACTATGGAGGATAAAGACGATCTAGCTGTTGTCGAAAGGGAGGAGCTGTCGCGACATAAGCAGAGCTTTGATATCCGTAAGGCCGCTGCCGGGTTGGTTGATGGCGCCGGAAGCGCGATGGCGGGCGCGGTTGCAACCGTACAGAAAGTTGCCGATGGTGTAATGTGTGCTGCAACTCCGATGGTCGATGACGCCTTGGCGGCTATTGCTGATGCGGCCGATGGTGCGGCAGGTGCTGCTGCGGATATCGGTGACGCCATCAACGATTGGGCATACCAGCAGCAGCTTAATAGATACAGGCCGGTAACCAAGGAGACCTATCAGAGTCCTTCATTTTATTTGCCGAATATGATTCGAATTGTTGACGGAAATGAGCGTCGTGGCATCGACGCCTGTAGGGATGCCATTGGTTGGCTGGATACCGTTAAGGGTACGCAGATTTTCAATCTGTACCGCGAGGCAATCGGGGATAGCGAATTGTCTTTCTACCCTAAACCATCTCTTTATTCCACATATTACATAGATGCTTTTGATCGGTCTCGCTTTGTTGATCTTGACTCTTATTTCGCAACCATGCAACAAGACAAGATGGCCGAGTTGAGACGGATTGCGTTCATGCTTGGCGCGAAGCGCTGCAAGTTGGAGGTGACGGAGTACGAGGAAACTCGGAGAGGCCACCAGGTTAAGGGAAATGCCAAAGCGGGAAAGAAGGGCTCGGCTCGAATCAACGGCTCTTTGAGCGATTTAACGAGAAATGAGAAGAAAATCCTGTTTACACAGGAATTTGAGGGAGACATGGTTCCACAGCGCCCTGAACTCCATTGGTATGCCCATGACTCTGACATTCTCTTGTTAATCGAAACGAGATGCGGTGGAGAGGATAAAAACAAGGCGAAGAGCTATCGGGTTGAATTGAAAAGCGAGACGACCATGACCATGTCCGTATCGCTTGCTATGGCTATCGATGAGGCATGCAGCAAGCTGAACATAAGGGCGAATTCGAGCCTGACAAGCCAAGCTAAGCGAGAACTTCGGCAGTCATTTGTATTTGAAGTTGAATTCTGACGTGAATTGCTAGCAGCCAAATGCGGCAAAGGGACTGTCCCTTTGCCGCATTTGATGTCAAAACCATTTTGTCAAGGACTAGAGAGTTTGAAAGTCTACCATTTCTGCCCCGTCCCCTAATGGCAGGTTTTTACATGCCGGCAAAGCCTGTTTGGCGCAGGGCTTCGTAGAGGACGATGGCGGCGCTGTTGGAGAGGTTGAGTGCGCTGATGCGGTAGTCGTCCGGATTGACGAAGTTGCCGCAGATATCCTGCCGAAGGATGGCCTCATGGCCGTTCTCGGTATGTCCGAGCGATTCCTCGTGGGCTTCCCAGGCCTCGGCGTTGTCGAGTGAGTCACAATCGCGCAGCATGGGGATGCGCTCGCAGCGCTCGGGCGCTGCGGCGAGCAGCCCTTCGGGAATCCCCGAGCTTTCGCTGCCAAAGACCAAATAGTCGCCGTCACGGTAAGTGCTTTGCGCATAGGTTCGGCGTGCCTTTTTGGTCAGCAGATGCAAGCGGTCGTCGGCGGGGGAGAGGTCATTGCGCGCAAGGAAATCCTCCCAGCTGGCATAGGTCGTCACGTCCAAGTTTTGCCAGTAGCCCAGGCCGGCGCGACGCACCGTTTTGTCGTCGAGCGAAAAGCCCAGTGGCTCCACCAGATGCAGGCGGGCGCCGGTGACCACGCAGGTACGGCCGATATTACCCGTATTGGCCGGAATCTCGGGAGCATACAGCACGATATTGAACATGAATCTCCTTGGCATAGAACGAAAAACCACCACGAAGGGTACCTTCGTGGTGGTTTGATGGTTACGTGGGCGGAAAACGCCCACTTGGATAACCTAAGCGCGGTGCCAGTCGGTCAGGCAGGCATCAAGGGCGGCGATGAGCGCATCCTTGTCCATGTGACGGCCGATGATGCACAGGCTCGTCATGCGGTCGCCCGTCTCGTCGTCCCAAATCTGCATGATCTCGGGGTTCTCGTCGATGATCTTCTGCTTCTCGCCCTCGGGCGCCGAGTCAACGAACAAGCCGTTCTCCATCAGGCGCATCTGGCGGCCGGCCTGCTCGAACATGTAGCACATGTCCGGATCGCCGGTCTGCCACAGCGGACCCTTGACGCGAATGACCTCGTCGGGCCACTCCTGCTCAACAAAATCGGTGAACTTCTGCAGGTCAAACGGCTTACGGCGCGAGTACACAAAGGTCTCGATGTCGTACTCGAGCACCTCGGGGTCGTCGTGCTCCTCGGGATGCTCCATGGCCTCGATCCAGGCGGCGGAGTTGTAGGCGCGCATAAAGTCGAAGCGATCGGTATCGAGCAGCTCCTCCATGGGGACCTCGCCGTTTTGAGCCTCGACAATCGCGGCGTCCTTCTGCAGACTGCGCACGATGGCCTTGAGCTCGGCGATCTGCTCAGGGCTCACGGTATCGGTCTTGTTGAGGATCAGCGTGGAGCAAAACTCGATCTGCTGGATGAGCAGGCTCTCGATGTCGTCCTCGTCGATATCCTCGGCCAGCAGGTCGCGACCGCCGTTGAACTCGTCGTACATGCGGGCGCAGTCGACCACGGCAACGATGTTGTCGAGCGCGAGCTTGGGTTCGCCGCCCACTTTGGCCTCGTCGCAGAAGCTCGAGATGGTGTAGGCGATGGGGATAGGCTCGCAAATACCGGAGGCCTCGATGATGATGTAGTCGAAATTGCCCGAATCGGCAATGCCCTGCAGCTGGTTGGCCAGGTCGTCCGAAAGCGTGCAGCAGATGCAGCCGTTGGTGAGCGGGATGAGGTCGTCGGTCTCGGAAAGGCCACCGTCGGCGATAAGGCTGGCGTCGACGTTGATCTCGCCGATATCGTTGACGATCACGGCGGCGCGGATACCGCCGTCGTTGGCGAGGATATGGTTGAGCAGCGTGGTCTTGCCGGCACCGAGGTATCCGGTAAGCATGATGATCTTCACGGGTTTGTTGGGCATGTGCCCTCCTTTGTTAGACATGGCTTACAGTAAAATCATATGCCAAACGCCTGCTCTTATACCCACGCGCCGGCAAATAACACAGGCTACTCCCAGGCTCCCCATACATCGGGGCAATAACCGACGGTGGCCTTTTTGCCGTTGCGCACGATGGGCTCGGCCAGTACCTGCTGATTCTCGAGCAGCTTATCAAAGCGCTGGCTGGGAGTGAGGTGCTGGATAAGTGCGAGTGTCTCCTCGTCCTTGGCTTTGGGGTTGAGCAGCTTGTCGATGCCGCCGACCGCCTGCATCACGCTCGTGAGCTCGCCTTTGCTCATCTCCTTTTCCTTAAGGTCAATAAACTGCACCTTAATGCGGCGCTCCTTAAAATAGCGCTGGGCCTTCTTGGTATCGAAGGACTTTTTGGTGCCGAAGATTTGCACGTTCATAGCATGTTCCGCCGTTCTAACGAACGGCGGTCACCTCGACGCTGCAAAGCCATCTGATGGGCAATCTGCCTTTCAATCGTCGGGCGCGGGCAACAGCCCAGCGCCCTCCTCTTTCAAGGCACCTTGCCTCATCAGCTGGCTTTTCGCTGACATTGATAGAACATCGAGGTGACCACCGCTGGACTTATCGAATGAAGTTGGTGCGCTCGCGATCGGCTTCGGGCGCGCTGATGCCGGCGGCCTGTCCTGCTTCGATACATTGCAGGAGCCAGGCCATGTTCTTGCCGATGTTGCGCATGGTGGCAAGGCCCTCGGCATCCCCATCGGCGTCGCCGGGTACGCGACCAAAGACGTTGTTCCAGTACGTGGAGGCGACCACGGGCATCTGGTTGATGGTGAAGTACTTGTTGAGCACATCGAAGGTGGTCGACGTGCCACCGCGACGGGCGACAGCGACCGCGGCGCCGGGTTTGTGCGCAAAGGCGTGCCCGCCCGCATAGAAGGCGCGATCGAGGGCCGAAAGGATGCGTCCGCTGGGGTGCGCATAGTAGACGGGTGAGCCAAAGACAAAGCCGTCTGCCTGCTCAGCGGCAGCGATGAGCTCGTTCACCACGTCGTCGTCAAAGGTGCAGCGACCGCCAAGCTTGCCGCACTGGCCGCAACCGATACAATCGCGAATGGGCTTGGCGCCCAGCTGAAACACCTCGGTATCAATGCCTTCGGCATTGAGCTGCTCGGCGACTTCGGCGAGTGCGCGGGCGGTGTTGCCGTTTGCCTTGGGACTGCCATTGACCAAAAGAACCTTCATCACAAACTCCCTCTGCTGTCGGTGACTTCTGCGGAGGATTATCGCACGAGAGGGGCAGATGGCGTGGGGAGCGATGTGAAACGGCTTGTGTTTCACATCGCTCCCCACGACGCTAGTCCAGCTTGGTGCCCGGTACTTGCGGCGCCTCTTCAAGCAGCGCTTTGAGCTCGTTCAAAATGGAAACGGGCTGTCGGTCGACAGCGTCTAGATGAAGTGTCGCCACACGAATGGGCGGCTGATATTCAAATGAGCCAAAGAGCACGGGCGACCCCAAGAATCGCTCGATTTCGTCTGCGATTGCGTCGGTCTCTTCGGGATCAAAGTCGTCGAAAAGCGCCACGAACATTGGTCCCGTCGAGCGGAACAGACGACCCTTGCCGCGCGAGCATTCCATAAGGCAGGCGGCACTTTCTGCCAAAACACGGTCGCCCGCATCAAAGCCAAAGCGGGCATTGACCTGAGCGATATCGTTGATTTTAATGGCAATAAAGCCTGCCTCGCGCGCCACGCGACGCATTTCACCAATGGCGTTGACCAGGGCGTGAATATCGCCCAGGCCAGTCACGGAATCTGTCGTATCTGCCAAGCTTCGGTTGATGATAATGCCCACATACATGCTGGGCTCGGTATCGGTGCCGTCCAAGCGGTAGCCCGTGCAGTCGCAAAGCGCGTATTTTCCGGTGGCATCCATTACGCGATACTGCATGTAATGGAAGTGCCACGTACCGTTTATCACCATGTCGAGCTCGGCGCGCACGTTGTCGCGGTCCTCGGGATGAACGCGGGCGAGCCACATGTCGAGTGAGTTAAAAGGGTGCTGGGAGGGCAGGTCAAAATCGCGCATGGCGTTAACCGACCATTGCGATTCTCCCGTATCGAGGTTAAGGATGAACGGATAGCGCGTCTCGGAGCTCATGGAGATCGCTTGGAACACCCGGTCGTTGCAGGGAAGCTGATCGACGATTGGGCGTTGCGGCGCATCATTGTCTTTCGGTTGCTGCACACGATGCATAAGCTTATAGCGATACATCTTGCGATCGGCATCCATCGTCATCTGGCGACGCGTGTCGCCGGCAAGCGGATCGACGCGCGAGCAGCCAAAGCTAAAGCTGGCGATCATGTGCGCCTTGCCACCTGAGCTCGCCTCGATCAGCCCGGCACGTACCTGCTCCAAGCGCTGCTCGAGTTCAGTCTCGTTTGCGGAGAGCGAGATAAGCACAAACTCGTCTCCACCGATACGGAACAGCATCTCATCGTGCTCCATGGTTTCGGAGAGTGTGCGGCAGATACTCAGAATATAGCGATTGCCTTCGGCGTGGCCAAACATATCGTTGCAATGCTTGAGATGGTCGATGTCAATATAGGCGCAGGTGAAGGGGTCGCCTTTGCGCCAGAGCTGCTCGACGTGACGGTCGAGTCCGCTGCGGTTGCCCAAGTTGGTGAGCGGATCGATATAGGCGTTGCGCTCAAGCAGCTGGCGCTCTTGTTGCAGGATGGCATACGTCTTTTGCAGTTGCTCACCAACGGCGCGTAGCCCAGCGGGCAGCGCGGCAACATCGAGTTCGGCGGTCGAGATGCCATTCGCAAGTCGCTGAAGATAGGCAATAATCGATTGCTCGCCCATGCGGTACGACTCGTTCATGATGGATAACCTCCTTGGGCAGGACAACGGTTTGTATCATATCCCCAATTCGGCTTGGATTGGGTATATGAGTTAGCCAATGGGGACAAATGCTTCCTTCGACGGTGGCGTTTTGCGCGCGAGCGTATCAGTTGTTATTGCTGCCATCGAGCAATGCCTCAAAATCCTTTGCCTGCATGGGTCGGTAGTAGAGGAAACCCTGAGCGTAGCGGGCGCCCATGTGGCGTAGCATGTTCGCCTGCTCATTTGTCTCGATGCCTTCGATTACAACGGGCAGATGGAGCGACTGCGCCATCTCGAGCATCGATGACACGATCCGCGCGCTGCGGCCTTGATCGCGGTCGGTGGGCACAAAGGTGCGGTCGAGCTTGATGACGTCAACATTCACGTTTCTGAGCATCGCGAGCGTGGACTGGCCGGTACCAAAATCGTCCATATAGGTCGAGAAGCCGCGGGTGTGCAGATCCGCGGTCAGCTTATCCACGGCCTCGGACTCTCCGGTATAGGCGGTCTCGGTGATCTCGATACGCATGAGCTCGGGCGGCAGGTTGTATTGGGCGGCGAGCGCCCCCATATGTTCGGCAACGTCGCAGGCAAGAATGTCCACGCGCGACACGTTGAGGGAGATCGGAACCACGCGAAGACCGCGATCGAGACGCTCGCGAAGCCATGTGGCAACGCCCTGCCAAACATATTTGTCGAGCGTTACCACAAAGCCGCTTTCCTCGAGAGCGGGGATAAAGGTGACAGGTGAAATGAGGGATCCATCCTTGTCAATCCAGCGTGTGAGCGCCTCGGCGCCAATGATCTCGCCGGTTTCCATATCGACCTGGGGCTGCAGGTAGTAAGTGATGCGGCCGTTTGAGAGCGCATACTGGAACTCGGTTAGCGTGTGGTGGAACGCAACCTCATGCTCGTATTCCTCGGGGCGGAAAACGGCAATGCGCTCCTTAAAGTCGTTTTTGGCGCGTCGATTGGTAAACATGGCCTTGGCCTGGGCATCAATGGTGATTTCCTCGCTCGCGTCGATGGGGCATACGCCCATGGACGGCCAAAAGCCTACGCCGTCGTCGTGCTTGGCTACAGCCTCGCGCACGCGCGCATAGACTCGGTGAACGAAATCGCGCTCAAAGGGTATGAGCAGACAAAAGTCGTCTTGCCCCCAGTATCCCGCGACACCCATGTCGGCGTTCTCGATATCCTTGAGCACCGTGCCCACATCGGCAAGCATACGGTCGCCTTCGGCCTGTCCATACCATTCGTTAAATAGGCGCATGTGGCCCATGTCGACGGTGGCGATACACCAAGCGCCGTCGCGCTTTGCCTTGATGAAGGCATTGGCACGGCGCATAAACTCGCTGGGTCGGCAGAGGCCGGTGAGCATATCGATGCGTTCGGCGATTGCGCTTTTGCGCTCGATCTCGGGTATAGGGAGGCTGTCGTTGGGGACAAGCCCGCCAGCCGTGCGAAGGCGACGGTCGAGTTCGCGCAAAACAGCAGATGTTTGGTAGTCCAGGCGCTCGTAAAAGACCGGGGCGACAATGCAAACGGGAGTGATGGTGTCGCCCGCGATCTGAACGGGGGCAAAAATGGTCTCTTTTAGACGATGGGTCAGGAGTTCAAATGCCCCGTGGTCCAAAGCGTTGCTGAGCACGACGAACTGGACACTTCGTGAACGGAAGACGCGACTCCTACCGCGGGTGATCGACAGCATACGGCTTGCGTATTCGGCAAGCATGCTGTCGACCGCCTCGGCTCCATAGAGCTCGTTGAGCTTCGTCGTGCCGCGAACGCGCACGGCGATGAGTCCTGTTTTGCAGCGGTCACGGCGACAGGCATCGATAGCGTTGACCAGCATACGCTGCGTTCCAAGCCCCGTGGCGGCGTCGACGGTCTCGGCAAGGGAATGATTGACGAGCTCGCCGACATAGAGCGAGGGCTCGTTTTCGCTCCCATCGATGCGAAAACCGCGAGCACGGCAGAGCACGTAGTCGCCTGTGGCGTTGCGTACACGATACTGCATGACTCGATGGTGCTTGGAGCCGTTATAGACTTGGTCGAAGTCGTCGGTAAAAGCCTCAAGGTCATCGGGATGGACGCGCTTTTTCCAGTAATCGCGACAGTTGTCTATGTGCTCTGAAGGAAGTCCGAGATCGCGCAAGGCACCTTGTGACCAAAGGGTGCGATGTTTGTCCAAGTTCTCGATAAAGAAATAACGACCTTCGTTGAGCATCGAAAAGGCGTCGAAAACACGGTCGCTTATTTCGAAGTCGTCGGTATGGACTTGCGTGATATTGCGTCGATCGAGGTGCAAGGCATGGCGTAGTTTGTAGTCGTACATGCGATGGTCGGCATCGAGCGTCATGCGATTGGGGGCTTCGCCCAGGGCGGGGTCGGCGTGGGACACTCCGTAACTAAACGAGTGGGGCATCCCGGAATCGTTGTTGTTGAGCAAGATTGTTCGGCAGTGTTCCAGACGATCGGCGAGGTCGTCCTCGGTTGCAATCGTAGAGAGGATGGCGAACTCATCGCCTCCCAGTCGAAACGCCGCCTCGTCCACCTTCATATACAGCTTGAGATAGAGGCTTACCTGCAAGATGTAGCGGTTGCCCTCGTCATGCCCAAAGACGTCGTTGCAGTGCTTAAGGTTATCGATGTCGATAAAAGCCATGGTGACGGGCAGTTCCTGCTCCCAGAGCTCCTCGAGGGAACGGACAAAGCCGCCGCGGTTGCCAAGTCCGGTAAGCTGGTCGGTAAAGGCGGTCCTGATCAGATCGTCCTGACGTTCAAGAAGGTCGCGGACGGTCTTTTCGAGCGTCTCGGTGTAATTGCTGACAGTATCCATGTCGTAAGCGGCTTTCTGAGGTCGGGCGAATTGCGTCGGGCGAGCTCGTTGTGCACACGCGTTGTTGTTCGGCGCTTTGCGTGTATCCAGGCCCCCGCCTCGCTGCGTTGTTGGGTTAATTTACCGGCTAATGTTTGCAGTTGATAACTGCTGAATAGTATAAACAACAGCGCAGAATTATATATGGGTGCCCATGCTGTGCGCGGCCATTATTCGCTAAACGGTACCGCAATGATGAGATGTCCGATAAAAATGCGACTGAGACGCTATATGTTGACGGGTATACTTGTCCCGGTTTTAAACGCAGGAACGGAGATGGTCGCATGGCACAGCCGGATACGACGCGCACGGTGGGGCTTGCGCTCGAGGGAGGCGGCTACCGCGGTATGTATACGGCGGGCGTACTCGATGTCTGGATGGAGCACGGCTTAACTTGTGACCATATGGTGGGTGTCTCGGCGGGTGCGGCGTTTGGGTACAATTTTAAGTCACGCCAGATCGGTCGCGCCATTCGGTATAACAAGGCCTATTGCGCCGACAAGCGCTATGCGAGCGTGACAAGCTGGTTGCGAACCGGTGACATGTTCAATGCCGATTTTGCCTATCATGAGGTGCCGCTTGAGCGCGATCCTGTCGACTTAGAGGCGTATCGTGCCTGTCCTATGCGGTTTACGTGTGTGTGCACCGATATCGAGACGGGTGAGGCCATCTATCACGACCTGCCGTATGGCGATGAGCGCGATATCGAGTGGATTCGGGCATCGTCGGCGATTCCCGTGGCGACCAAACCCGTTCGGATTGACGGACATCGATATCTGGATGGCGGCGTGGCCGATTCCATTCCCAGTGCGTGGTTATTCGAACAGGGGTATGACCGCAACATCGTGGTGCTGACGCAGCCGGCAGGCTTTGTAAAACAACCCAATAGCTTGATGCCTATGCTGCGCCGCGTGTTTCGCCGCTATCCAGAGTTTGTCGCGGCGCTTGAACGCCGGCACGAGGTATATAACGCTGCACTCGACGACCTGGCGCGTCGCGAGGCCAGCGGCGAGGTTTTCGTGGTGCGTCCGAGCGAATCGGTGAAGGTGCCATCGCTGTGTCGCGAGCCGGAGGAGCTCGAGCGCATCTACCAGGTCGGTCGTCGTGATGCGGCCGCGACCTTGTCGGCGTTGGAAGCATATCTGGCAGAGTAGGGCAAACTGCAGAGCTCTCGGCGGAAAGTGCGTCCCAGAATTTGCGTCTGGAATGGGATGCAGTTTCCCAATGGAGTCGCATGCGGAAAACGCATCCCAGAATGGAGGTCCAAACTGGGATGCGCTTTGCGCTATTGAAGATATGAGGCTGCGAATCAGCTGCTCGGCCTATGCCTATGCCTGCTGCCAGGTGTCGACAAGCTCCTTGGCTGCGGCGTGGGGGTCGTCAGCGCTGCAGACGGCGCTCACCACAAAGAAGCCCTCGACGCCGGTGGCCTTGAGCTGCGGCAGATCGGCTTTTTTGACGCCGCCGCCGACCACGATGGGAACGGGGCTTGCCGCATGGAGCGCGGCCAGGTCCTCAAAGCTCTTGGTGATGATGGAGCCATCTGCCGCGCGTCCACAGTCGCGCTTGGTCTCGGTCTCGTGGAGCGGGCCGATGCCCAGGTAGTCGACTAGGCTCATGTCGGCGGTCTTGACGTACTCGAGCATTTCCTCGCAACGGGCCGAAAGGCCCACGATGGCATCGGGGCCCAGAAGCTTGCGGCAGACCTCGACAGGAATATCGCTCTGGCCCACATGCACGCCGTCGACGGCGATACCCTGTTCGCGTGCGGCGAGTACGCAGTCCAGACGGTCGTCGATAAGCAGGGCGACCTTGCCGGTCTTGCCGGCGCGAGCGATTGCCTGCGCGGCGTCGCCCGTCAGCGCGATGATCTGGCGGGCACTTGCCACCTTGGAGCGCACCTGGATGCAGGTAAAGCCGGCATCGAGCGCCTGCGCTACCACATCGCCCACGGGACGTCCCAGCGTGTTTTCGGGGCCGAGTACCAGATAGGCCGAGATATCAAGGTTGTCGCGGATGCTCATCGTGCTTCCTCCTGCTTTTTGATCTGCGCTTCCATGCGCTCGAGTTTGCCGGTCATGGTGTCGGTAAAACCGGGTCGAATATCGGCTTTGAGCACGACTTCGGTGCGGATGCCCTTGCTTGCCAACACAAAGGTTGCATCGCGTACGACCTGCATGACCTCGTCCCAGTCGCCCTCGATCTCGGTGAACATCGAGGTGGTGCGGTTGGGAAGGCCGCTCTCGCGAATGACGCGCACGACCTCGGCGACCTCGGCGGACAGCTCGTCGCCTGTGCCGCACGGGGCGATGGCTACGGCGACGAGCGTGTTCATGTCGGCAGCGGTTGCGGGTTCGGACATGGCTTATGCCTCCTCGAGCTCGAGGTGGTTATTCGCAATATCCTGAGCGGTCGCGCGGTAGAGTTCGTCGATAAAGGCGACCTTAAAGCTTGCCGGGGCATCAGCGACAGCGGCGGCACGCGTGCCGGCAACGTTGTAGACAGCGGTACCGCAGATGGCTGCCGTAAACGGATCGGCGGCGCAAGCGTACACGGCCAGGACGCCGCCCTGCGAGCAGCCACAGCCGGTAATCTTGGACATGAGCGGGCTGCCGCCGTGGGACTTGGCCACGGTCGTGCCGTCGGTAATCAAGTCGACTTCGCCCGAGACCACTACGGCGCCGCGAGTGTAGCGGGCGAGTGCCACCGCAGCGCCGCGGGCGGCGTCGACCGTATCGGTGGTATCGACACCGCGCACGCGGCTCAGGTCAGCCGCCTCGCCTTCAAGACCCCACAGGCCGGCGAGCGCGATGATCTCGGAGGCGTTGCCGCGCACGATGGCGGGCTTGTACTGCTTGAGCTCGTTTACCAGCTGGGTGCGCAGGCTACCGATGCCCAGGCCCACCGGATCGAGCACCCAGGGTTTGCCGGCGTCGTGTGCCGCTTTGGCCGCACGGGGAATCGTCTGCTCGTAGATGGGGAAGAGCGTGCCCATGTTGAGATAGATGGCGCCGCCGCCGGCAACGAGCGCCTCGCCCTCGTCGGGCAGATAGACCATGGCGGCCGAACCGCCTACGGCGAGCTGCGCGTTGGCAACAAAGTCGATCGTCACCGTGTTGGTGATGGAGCCGGCCATCGGGTTGGTGGCGCGAATCTCCTCCACGGCCTTGACCACATTTTGTTTAAGCTGTTTCGAATCAATCACTGCACATGCCTCCTTGGCATAGAAAAGGGGCGCTGTGCATAGACAGCGCCCCTGTAAAGGCGGCATGCTCCCTACGCCAGCATTAACTGACAGGTTCAAAGGATTGGGCCCCATGCCCTCTCAGCCTTGTGGTTTGCACCGCCGGCACTCCCGCATCGAATCTGTTGTTCCCTATACTAGCGCACCTGCCAAAAAGGGACAGGTTTATTTTGGCAGGTGGCAACTGGGGCGTTGCATTTTCCCAGATAAAACCTGCCAAAATAAACCTGTCCCTTATTGGCAGGTCGCTACAATGGATACGGTGAAAATGACTGGGGGCCTTATGATTAAACTTGTGCTGACCGATATGGACGATACGTTGATTCCAGCCGGGCATGACGGCGCCAGCGACTACGCCATCGAGGGCATTCATGCCATGCAGGCGGCGGGCCTGCACTTTGGCCCGGTTTCGGGCCGTCAGCCTTCCGCGATGGGCTGGATGTTTCGTAATCGTTCCGAGTGCTTCTCGACCGGTGCGTTCTGCAACGGCCAGGTCATGTTTGTCGACGGCGAGGTGGTAGCCTCGCATGCGACCGATAACGCCGCCCTTATTCGCTTGGCTGACTACTTGGAGCAAGAGACCGATGATACCTATCTGAAGGTCTACAGCTTGGGTGATGACTTTTGGGATAATGACGCCTATTGCATGACGAGCGACCCCGAGCGCGTGCATCGCGCTATGGAGTCGGGCGGCAACGCGTGGCTCAAAGGCGAAGAGGCCCCGTGCCGTCCCGTTGTCGGTGACGCGCCGGTGTTCAAGGCGAATATCTGGAGTGCCCGTTCGCGTGAAGGGCTCGCGGAGCTACGCGAGCGCGTTGCCGCCGAGGTGCCGGAACTCTCGCTCGTGTTTCCCAACAACCGAGTGCGCCTTTTCGATATCTTGCCGGCTGGTTGGGACAAGGGCTGTGCCACGCTGGAGCTGGTGCGTGCTTTGGGCCTAACGCCCGACGAGGTGGCGGTGTTCGGCGATTCCGATAACGATCTGCCCATGATTAATGCCGTTCCCAACTCCGTTGCAGTCGCCAATGCCAATGAGGCCGTCACGGCTGCCGCGCGTTGGCATATCGGCGCTGCGGCAGACGATGCGGTTGCCGGGGCTCTGCATCAGATTGCCGCCTGCGCCGCGACGGGGGAGATGCCGTCGTTTATGCGCCAGATGGACGCGACGGGTCTTGGCGTCACGAACGTCTAGGGAGAAAGTCATGAAGCTTCAGCAGCTCAGGTATGTTGTTAAGGTTGCCGAATGCGGCAGCATCACCGAGGCCTCGCGCCGGCTCTTTGTGTCGCAGCCTTCGATTACCGCCTCGATTCGCGATCTCGAAAACGAGATGGGTGTGCACATCTTTGAGCGCACCAACAAGGGCGTCATTGTGTCCGAGGAAGGCGAGACATTCTTGGGCTACGCGCGCCAGGTACTCGATCAGGCCGATCTGCTCGAGGATAAGTACAAGGGTGCATCCGAGCAAGTGCCGCACTTTAGTGTGAGCTGTCAACATTATTCCTTTGCCGTTAATGCGTTTGTCGACGTGATCCGTGAGTTCGATGCCGCGCGCTACGACTTTACCCTGCGCGAGGAACAGACTCACGAGATCATCGAAGATGTCGCGCACATGAAGAGTGAACTGGGCATTCTGTACTTATCCGAACATAACCGCGAGGTTATCGAGCGCATGCTGGCGGCCAACGAGCTCGTATTCGAAGGACTCTTCTGCGCCACGCCGCACGTCTTTGTATGCGCCGACCATCCACTGGCGGACCACGCCAGCGTGACGCTCGAGGACTTGGAAGACTATCCGTTCCTATCCTATGAACAGGGCAGCTACAACTCGTTTTACTATTCCGAGGAACTGACCTCGACGTTTGAGCGCCGCAAGAATATCCGCGTGCGCGACCGTGCGACGTTGTTCAACCTAGCCATGGGTCTCAACGGCTACACGGTGTGTTCGGGCGTGATTAGCCACGAGCTTAATGGCCCCGGTATTATCTCGATTCCGCTCGATGTGGATGAATACATGGAGATTGGCATTATCACGCGCAAGAATACGACCCTCACGCGCTATGGACAGGCTTATGTCGAGGCCATCCGGAGGCATATCTAACCGGTAGCGTTTGATGTTGCTGTCTTGGGCTGTCGAAATTGCTATAGGAAAACTATATGGCAAACATATATAAACGCATATTTTACGATAACCAGGAGTGCGCTCATACTCTTGCTCGCCAAAGTATTCCATGCAAAAGGAGATTCCTATGAGCAATTCCACCCAGCTCAAAGCGCCGTTTCGCGCCGATATCGTCGGCAGTTTTCTTCGTCCGCAGGCCGTAAAGGACGCCCGCGCTGCCTATGCGGCAGGCGCGCTTGATGCCGAGGGACTTAAGGCAGTCGAGGACGAGGCCATTCGTGATTTGGTGGCAAAGCAAAAGGCCGCCGGCCTGCAGGTCATCACCGACGGCGAGTTCCGCCGCAGCTACTGGCACCTCGATTTTATGTGGGGTCTCAACGGCATCGAGCGCCGCACCTCGCGTACGGGCTATATGTTCCACGATGAGGAGACTACCGCCGACACCGCCGTGGTGACCGGACCTATTAGCGGCGAGAACCATCCGTTCGTCGAGCAC
The DNA here is from genome assembly GCF_052118785.1 of Collinsella sp. LCP21S3_A9. NCBI lineage: Bacteria > Bacillati > Actinomycetota > Coriobacteriia > Coriobacteriales > Coriobacteriaceae > Collinsella > Collinsella sp. LCP21S3_A9. The sequence continues at coordinate 23,412 of NZ_JBQKGN010000010.1, forward strand.
TTCAAGTTTGTCAAGGCGCTTGAGGGCGAGGGCCAGGTTGCGCGGCAAACCATTCCGGCGCCGATCCAGACGTTCTCCGAAGTCACGCTCGACCGCTGCGATGGCCAGCAGGAGAGCCTGCGTGCCGTCTACAAGACCGACGAAGAGCTCGCCGATGCCATCACCGCAGCATACCGCACCGTGATTGCCGATCTGTATGCCGCGGGTTGCCGCAACATCCAATTTGATGACTGCACCTGGGGCATCTATTGCGATACTGACTTTGTGTCCAAGACCGGCATGAGCCCGGTTGACCTGCAAAAGGTGAGCGAGCTGGGCGTGGCGCTCAACAATGCTGCCATCGCGGGCAAGCCTGACGACTTGGTGATCAATACGCATGTATGCCGTGGCAACTACCACTCTACTTATGCCTTTGAGGGCGGCTATGATCCCATCGCCCCGTACCTGTTTGCGCATGAGGACGTTGACGCGTTCTATCTGGAGTTCGACACTCCGCGCGCCGGTGGTTTTGAGCCGCTCAAGTACGTTGCGCCCGGTAAGAAGGTCGTGTTGGGTCTGGTGACCACCAAGGCAGCCGAGCTCGAGGACGAGGACGCGACCGTCGAGCGTATTCATGAAGCAGCAAAGTACGTGCCGCTTGAGAATCTGTATCTGTCTCCGCAGTGTGGCTTTGCCAGCTGCGAGATTGGCAACAAGCTGACCGAAGGCGAGCAGTGGGCAAAGATCGCGCTGGTCAAGCGTATTGCCGAGCGTGTTTGGAAATAGCGGTACCGTTTGCAAGTGACGGCGCGTGCGAGACTTGGCGTATCGCGTACAATGGTTCGGACCGTATCGTTCGGGCAGGTTATCCGCTATGCCCGAGCGCCCTTCCATTCGAAAGGACATCCATGTCCCAGTCCTCGACGCCCGCCGTCACCGATGCCATCTACGACGCTTCGTCGCTCGGCCGCCCGCGCATGTTCCTGCTTGGTCTGCAGCACCTGTTTGCCATGTTTGGTGCCACGGTGCTGGTGCCCGTGCTCACCGGCCTTTCGGTATCGGCAACGCTTTTGTTTGCCGGCTTGGGCACGCTGCTATTCCACTTCCTGTCACGCGGTAAGGTCCCCGCATTTTTGGGCTCATCGTTTGCCTTTATTGCCGGCTATGCCGCAATCGCGCCCAACGGCGAGGCCGAGCTCTTGCCCTACGCTTGCCTGGGCGTTGCCTGCGCCGGTTTGCTCTACCCGGTGCTTGCGGCGCTCTTCCGCGCGTTTGGCGCCAAGCGCGTCATGCGCTTCTTCCCGCCGGTGGTGACTGGCCCCATTGTCATTTCGATCGGTCTGATCCTGGCGAGTTCCGCTATTGCCAACTGCCAGACTAACTGGCTCGTTGCCGTGGTTGCCGTCGCCGTAATCGTCATCTGCAATATTTGGGGTCGCGGCATGGTCAAGATCGTGCCGATTTTACTGGGCGTCGTGGTGAGCTATGCCGTTGCGGCTGCGCTGGGCGAGGTCGATTTCTCCGGCGTCGCAGCCGCTCCCTGGCTTGGCTTGCCTGTCGTGTGGGACAACACGGTGTTTGCACTCTTTGGGCCGCAGTTCGATAGTGGCCTTGCCACGACGGCCATCATCACCATCATGCCGCTGGCCTTTGCAACCATGATCGAGCATATCGGCGATATATCCGCTATTGGCTCCACCTGCGAGCGCAACTACATCGCCGATCCCGGCCTGCATCGCACGCTGCTCGGTGATGGTTTCGCCACGATTCTGGCTTCGCTCTTTGGCGCTCCGGCCAACACCACGTATGGCGAGAACACCGGCGTGCTCGCCCTGACGCGTGTGTTTGACCCGCGCGTGATTCGCATTGCCGCGTGCTGCGCCATCGTGCTTTCGTTCTGCCCCAAGTTCGCTGCCGTGATCGCCGCCATGCCGGCATGCGTTATCGGCGGCGTGTCGCTCGTGCTCTATGGCATGATCAGCGCCGTGGGCGTCCGTAACCTCATCGAGAACCAGGTCGATTTCCAGAACAACCGCAACGTGCTGGTGGCCGCTCTGGTTCTCGTGCTTTCACTCGGCATTGCCTACAGCGCCGCCGGTGCCATCGTGCTGGAGCTGGGCGGCGTGACGATTTCGCTTTCGGGCCTTGCCGTGGGCTCGCTGGTGGGCATCGTGCTCAACGCGATTCTGCCTGGCAACGACTTTGAGTTCGCCGTTTCTGAACTCGAGGAGGCTGTCGAGTAGTAGTTGTGTTCAGCTAAATCAAAAAAATGGCGCCCGTGCGTACGCGTGGGCGCCATTTTTAATGCGTCAGTATCCAGTGTATGCCGCGGGCCATGCGCAGACCGGTTTGGGCAAAGTGGTTACCGGGGTTGAGCTCGAAGGTCGCGGGGATGCCTCGGTCGCCGAGTAGTTTTTCCATTGCGCGTGTGTCGTCGAGTACGTGCCGCATCATGCGGTTGGGCGTCTTGGTCTCCTTTTTGCCGAGTGATAGATAGACGGCGTTGGGCGCGGCTGGCATCGTGTGCCCGTGTGCGTAATCGAGAAATCCGGGAAACCATAGGGACCCCGATGCGCTTGCGGCGCGGTCAAAGGCATCGGTCTGCCAGAGCGACCAAAGCGAAAAGAGGCCCGCCAATGAGTAACCGGCAATGCCGCGCCAGGTAGGCGGGCAGGGAAGTGATGGCTCGACCTCTGGGATTATCCGATTCAGCAGTTCATCGAGAAACTCGGACGCCTGTCCACCAAAGGGCTCGGCATCGTGCACGGTTCCGTCGCATTCCCAAGGGCTCAGCTCGCGATTCCAATCGAGCCCGCCAATGGCGACCAGGGTGAATGGCGGGCAATCAAGCTCAAGACAACGGCTATAGACCTCGGTGCCGTCACCCATGACCGCGGGAAGGTAAATGACGGGCGCGCTTCCGACATGCTTTGAATGAATGGTTATCTGCTTTTGACGCGCTTCCATGACAAGCTTCTCTCTGCATTTCGACATCTACAAATATGATTGTCGCACGTCGGCGTAGGGACCGTCGCTAAAAGAAAGGCGCAGAGCCGCTTGATGCGACTCTGCGCCTTGAGGTTTTGCTTTGGCAGCTTTGCCCTTACGCTACAAAGAAGTAGACGAGGAAGGCGAGTGCTGCGATCCACATGAGCGGCTTGATCTTGGAGGCCTCGCCCTTAAAGAGCGCGACGACCACGAAGGCGATAAAGCCCAGACCGATGCCGGCAGAGATGGAGTAGGTGAAGGGCACGCCGGCGACAATCATGAACGCTGGGAAACCCTGCGACACGTCGGACCAGTCGATCTCGGAGGCCTCGCTCATCATGAGGTAGCCGACGTAGACCAGAGCACCGCAGGTGGCGGCGCTGGAAACGATGGTGACGATGGGGGAGAAGAACGCGGCGAGAAGGAACAGCACGCCGGTGGTGACGGAGGTGAGGCCCGTGCGGCCACCGTCGGCAGCGCCAGAGGTGGACTCGACGAAGGTGGTGATGGAGGAGACGCCCATAAAGCCACCGGCAGCGGCGGCCACGGAGTCGACGACCAGGATGGGACGGATGTCCTCGACATTGCCGTCCTCGGTCAAGAACTCGCCCTGCTTGGCGACGGCCATCGCAGTGCCCATGGTGTCGAAGAAGTCACTCATGAGCAGCGAGAAGGCAACGACGAGCAGCATCGGGTCGGTCAGGACCTTCACGATGGCCATGTTGCCATCAGCAGTGCTGGCAAACGGGGCGCCAAAGGTCGAGAAGTCGAGCGGTGCGATGAGACCCTCGGGCGCATGGGTGACGCCCAGCGGGATACCGGCGATAACGGCGACGATGATGCCGATGAGCAGCGAGCCCGGCACGTTGCGGGAAGCAAGGGCAACCGTTACGACGATGGAGATGATGCCGACGATAAAGGTGGGGGAGGCGATGTCGCCCAGGCCGACGAGCGTACCGGTGCCAGCGGTGATGATGCCGGCGTCGCACAGGCCGATCATGGCGATAAACAGGCCCAGACCCACCGAGATTGCGTGGCGCAGGACCACGGGGATGGCGTCCATGATGGCCTCGCGCAGGCCGCAAAGGACGAGCAGCAAGATGATGATACCTTCGAGGAAGATAACACTCATGGCAACGTGCCAGTCACCGCCGCACATGGTGGCGGTGATGCCCGCAATCATGGCGTTGATGCCCAGGCCCGACGCACAGGCGAGCGGGCGGTTGGCGAAGATGCCCATGCAGATGGTCATGATGCCGGCGCCCAGACAGGTGGCGCAGGCGAGCGCTCCCGCATCGATGCCAGCGCCCGAGAGCACCGCAGGGTTGACGGCGATGATGTAGGCCATCGCCAGGAATGTTGTCAGTCCAGCGCGAAGTTCGGTCCCGATTGTGGACTTGCGCTCGCTGACGTGAAAAAGTTCGTCCATGCATACCCTTTCCTTGTTCGGCCCCGAGTTTAGGCCGATTGACACGAACTTACCTACTATATCGCCTTTGGAAGGTCGATGTTCCTCGCATGTTGAAGTTCGGCGCTTTGTAACAGGCGGACGGTATTTTTCGCATGAAAATGTGTAGGTACCGTATACTTAAGCAGTTACATTGAACTCTTTGGAGGAACGTATGATTAAAGAGCTCTGCCGCGACGAGGCTATCCTGTCCCAGCGTTGCGAGGTTGCGACTGTTGAGGACGAGTCGGTCGCACAGGACCTGATCGACACCATCAAGTCGCTCGAGGACGCCGGCTGCCTTGCCGCCAACCAGATTGGCGTCACCAAGAAGGTCTGCGTCTATCTGGACGACGCCGGCGAGCCCCACGTGCTCTACAACCCCCGTCTGGTGTTTGGCCTGGGCGCCAGCAAGATGGAGGAGAGCTGCCTGACGCACGACGAAATCACCAAGTCCACGCGCTATATCAAGTGCAAGGTTGCCTTTGACCAGATCGTCGACGGCAAGATGAAGGAGTGCCGCCGCGACTACACGGGCTTTGAGGCACAAATGATCCAGCATATGATCGATCACTGTCTTGGAAAGTTGGTCTAAGGGGACCAAAGCCCGCACCTTGCCGCTCAAGCGTCGCTCGCGTACCTTAAGTACGCTTCGCTCCTCTTTCGTGACAATCTGCGGTATTTTGACCCCTTAGACGACCTGCGAGGTTGACTTGGTTGAGTTTATCTTGCTTGTGTGGTCCGGACGTGACGTTATTGTCATGTCCGGACCTTTGTGTTTAGCGCCTATTTGTTTGGTAACAATGAGCTTAACAAGGACGTATGGCTAGGAGGCGCCATGTGCACGAGCATTCGATTTACCGATAATTCCGGCAACATGTATCTGGGTCGCAACCTCGACTGGAGCTTTAGCTACGGCCAACAGGTTCGCGTGATGCCCCGCGGGTTCCATATCCCGTATTCGTTTATCGACGATGCGTCGGCGGCACACGCGGTAATTGGCATGTGCATCGATTACAAGAACTATCCTATGTTTTTCGACTGTGGTAACGATGCGGGTCTGGCTGTGGCAGGGCTCAACTTTCCCGGTTATGCCGAGTATGCCGAGGACCCGGTTGATGGCAAGACCAATATCGCAGCCTATGAGTTTCCCCTGTGGGTGGCAGCGACGTTCTCGACGGTCGACGAGGTCGAGGCTGCGCTGCGCGACACGGTGATTGTTGCCAAATCTGCCGGAGAGGGGCTGGGTGTGTCGCTGCTCCATTGGATTATCGGCGACAGCCGACGCAGCATCGTGGTCGAGATGATGGCTGACGGTTTGCATGTATACGACGATCCGGTCGACACCCTTGCCAATCAACCGACCTTCCCGTGGCACATGGAAAACCTGCGCACCTATATCACCGCCACAAGCGATTTTCCTCAGACGGCGACATGGCGTGGCGCCGAGCTCAAGCCCTATGGCGCGGGTGCCGGCATGCGCGGTATTCCGGGTGACTGCTATTCGCCGAGCCGTTTTGTAAAGGCGGCATACCTCAATGCCAATTACCCGCAAAAAGACAGCGAGGCCGAGAACGTCATTCGCATGTTCCGCTCGCTCGAGGGGGTGGCGATGATCGAGGGTGCGTCCAAGATGGGTGACGGCAAGTTCGAGAAGACTATCTACACCGGATGCTTTAGCGCGCGCACGGGCAATTACTATTACTCAACGTATGAGGATCCGTCGATTCGCTACGTGAGCCTGATGGATGCTGAGGGCGCGAGCCCCGATAGGCTCGTGGTTCCCGAGCCGCGTCGTTCGTAGCCGGCGTTTTTACTGCAATGCAAAGCGGCCCTGCGCCTCCTGTGAGGCGCAGGGCCGCTGTCGTCGACGCGCGACGTCGTTAGAAGTTGGCGTCGTTGAGTTGTTCGCTCTCGAGGCCGTCGAGCTGTTGCTGTTCGGGCGTATCGGCGACGCTCCTGAGCAGCTCGGTGGGGTCGACGTTCATGTCCCTACCGGCTTCGTTGCCGTTGACAAGGTCGTTCGAGAAGATATCGACATCCATTTCCTCGGCTTCCTCGATCTGAACTTCGAGCTGGAGTTATGGGCGAGCAGCGCCGCGCCGCCGATCATGGCAGGTAGGATCAGCCACGGCGCCACTTTGCGCACCAGGCTAAACAGGGCGAAGATGCCGCTCTCGTTGTGGTTGTCGGCCTTCATGGCGATTACCACGTACTTGACCGTGCTGGTCTTGGAGGTTTGCCTCCAGTTTGGCGTGCGCCACGTGGACTCCCTTGGACATCCGGTTATCTGTCTTGGACAGATAACTTTTATGCCGTCTTTATACATACAAGAGCTGTTTGGCACATCGGGTAATTTTAGACAATAATCCCCATCTGGGGATTATTTATGTACGCAGGTAGCATTTCAAAACAGGGGCGCATCCGCTGTATGGCTTTGCTGCAATGTAATAACTGCGGACGCGCTCCTGCTTTGAAACTGAAGAGGGAACTTTTAGACGCGTGCTGCCTGAGCGATACCGGTCTTGGCGCCTGAGCGTTTACCGGCGAGTTCGCAAAAGATCGCGCCGCCGATGATAAGCACGGCGCCCATCAGGCGGACCGGTGTTATGACTTCGCCCAAAAGGGCGGACGAGAACACGACGGCCGAAAGCGGCTCGAGGTAGCCGACGACAGCGACGGTCTGCACGGGCAGTTTGGCGACGGCGCTAAAGTAGAGCAGGCAACCGATGCCGGTGTTGACGACGCCGAGCATAGCGACGGCGCGCCAATCGATGGTTGCGGCGATGCTGGCGGACAGGAATGAGGGGGTGCCTTGGGTGACGAGTGTAAGGACCAGCGCGGTCACAAAGGCGGCGCTCACCTGGAGCGCGGAGTTCTCGAGGCCTTCGATGTGCGGCGCGCCCTTGCTGGCGATGACCATCAATGCATAACAGAAGGCCGAGGCGATTCCGCAGACGATGCCCGCAATGGGCATATTGCCGCCTAGACCTTGCGCTGCAATGAGAAAAGCGCCGCAGGCGACTGCGATAAACCCGGCGATTTTGCCACCGGTTAGTTTTTCGCCAAAGATAAACGGCGAGAGAGCCATGACGATGATGGGACCGCAGTAGTACAGCAGCGAAGAAACGCCGACGCCGATCGTCTGATAAGCACGGAACAGAAAGATCCAGCTGGCGCCCAGCGCGGCTCCCGAGAGGAGGAGGGCTGCGGCTTCGCGGGGGCGAGAAGGCGCCTGCAGCTTATGGCGCTGGGTAATGGCGAGGATGGCGACAAGCGAAAGGGCTCCCAGAAAAGTGCGTAGCAGCACGATATCGGAGCTCGGGAGTGCGATGGCCGCAGCGATGATGCCGTTGGAGCCAAACAACAACAATGCTGCTAAATACGTAATCAATCCGTTGTTCATGCGCTGCCGCCCCCTCTATATCCGTGCATATTCACTATGGTTGAACTGGCTTTAGAAGAAAAGCGAATATAATGCATGGAAAACATGACAAAAACTCGTGCAAAGGTGGAGGCATGTCGTGGAAACGAATATTCAAAAGATGCAGGTGCTGCTGGAGACCGTGCGCGCTGGAAGCTTTACGCGTGCTGCCGAGCGCCTGAGCTACTCGCAATCGGGCGTGAGCCGCATGGTGGCCGATCTTGAGGCCGATTGGGGCTTTAAGGTACTCGACCGCAGTCGTGAAGGTGTTGCTCTTTCTGCCGACGGGCGGCAGGTCATGCCGGCTGTCGAGGCGCTCTGCGAGGAATTCGTTCGCTTGCAGCGACGGGTGGATGAGATGCGAGGGCTCATGCGCGGCAAAATCTGCATCGGTACGTTTTCGAGCGTGGCGACCCACGTGCTGCCGCCGGTGATTGCGCGTTTTCGTGCTGATCATCCAGACGTCGATTACGAGTTGCTGATGGGCGACTATTCAGAGATTGAACAATGGGTGGCAGAGGGTCGCTGCGATCTGGGCTTTATCCCTCGTGAGCCCCGAGAAAACGGCATGACATCGCTGCCTTTGGTGCGTGACGAGTTAATGGCGGTAGTGCCGTCAGGCTCGTTGTTTGCCACGGCGGAGGTCGTCTCTCTTGCCGACTTGGCCAACGAGCAGTTTATTCTGCTAGAACGCGGCACCGATGACGAGATTACGCCGCTGTTTCGTCGGGCGGGACTGGCAGTGCACTCAAAACTGTCGACCTGGGATGACTATGCGATTATGGCTATGGTCGAGGACGGCCTGGGTGTGAGCATACTTCCCGCTCTCATCATGCGCCGCTGTCAGTTCGATGTTGCCGTGCGTCCGCTCGAAGAGCATCCCCATCGGCAGATCAACGCCATATATCGAACGGCCGATGTTTCGCTTGCCGCCGCCCGTTTTCTCGAATACCTCTAAATGGGCGCACGTCGTTACCGCCTTGGGATAAATCTTGAGGTTCGGGTCATGTTATTTTTGAAATTGAACTTTTAGAAATAGCACGGCGCTATACTGCTTGCTAAATTGAACCTTGGTTCAATTCGTGTACTATAAATTGAACTTTGCCAGCAAGGAGGTTCCTGTGACCCAAGAGACGTTTAGCGATCGCCTGCGACAGGCTATGTCCGATCGCGACGTTCGCCAGTCGGACGTAATCCGCGCATCGGAGATGCTCGGCAAAAAACTCGGCAAGAGTCAGATGAGCCAATATGTGAGCGGCAAGACGATTCCGCGGCGCGATGTGGCAGAGCTGCTCGCCCGCATTTTGGAGGTCGATGTTACCTGGCTGCTCGCCGGTGACGCCGATCAAGGCGAGACATCATCGACCCACAACGTTTCCAAGCCCGAACCCCATCCCTCAGATCAAATTGCAAGGAGCACCACCATGCGTACTTTTTCTAAATCCACCAAACTCGAGAACGTTCTGTATGACGTGCGCGGCCCCGTTGTCGACGAGGCAGCCCGTATGGAGGACGAAGGCGAGTGCATCCTCAAGCTCAACATCGGTAATCCGGCGCCCTTTGGTTTCCGCACGCCCGATGAGGTCATTAAGGACATGCGCCAGCAGCTGCCCGACTGCGAAGGCTATTCCAACTCGCGCGGTCTGTTCTCTGCGCGCAAGGCGATCATGCAGTATTCGCAGATCAAGGGCCTGCCCAATGTTCAGATGGAACATATCTACACGGGCAACGGCGTGTCCGAGCTCATTCAGCTTTCGATGAACGCGCTGCTCGACAATGGCGACGAGATTCTGATTCCCAGCCCCGATTATCCGCTGTGGACGGCGTGCGCAACTCTTGCCGGTGGACATCCCGTGCACTATCTGTGTGATGAGCAGGCCGATTGGTATCCCGATCTGCAGGATATGGAGTCCAAGATCACGAGCGCGACCAAGGCCCTCGTCATCATCAACCCCAACAACCCCACGGGCTCTGTCTATCCGCGCGAGGTGCTCGAGGGCATCGTTGAGATCGCGCGCAGGCACCAGCTCATGATTTTTGCCGACGAGATCTATGACCGCCTGTGCATGGACGGCTACGAGCACGTCTCCATTGCATCGCTCGCCCCCGACCTGCCCTGCATTACGTTTAGCGGCCTGTCCAAGTCGCATATGATCGCGGGCTATCGCATTGGCTGGATGGTGCTTTCGGGCAACCAGCGCTGCATGAGCGACTTCATCATGGGCATCAACATGCTCTCCAACATGCGCCTGTGCTCCAACGTGCCGGCCCAGTCGATCGTCCAGACGGCGCTTGGCGGCCATCAGTCGGTTAACGACTACATCCGCCCCGGCGGTCGTGTCTACGAGCAGCGCAACTTTGTGTATGAGGCGCTCAGCAAGATCGACGGCATCTCGGTGGTCAAGCCGCGTGCGGCGTTTTATATCTTCCCCAAGATGGATGTTAAAAAGTTCAACATCACCGATGACGAGCAGTTTGCCCTCGACCTGCTGCACGAGAAGAAGATCCTCATCACGCGTGGCGGCGGCTTCAACTGGGCTGAGCCCGATCACTTCCGCATCGTGTACCTGCCGCGCATGGAAGTGCTCAAAGAGTCGCTCGAAGACCTCGCCGATTTCTTTGATCACTACCGCCAGTCCTAATTGGTTCCGCCGTTCTACCGAACGGCGGACCGCTTGACGCTACGCGAGCCGCATTCACGCCAATCTGACGTTCAATTTCGAGGGCGCGACCAGAAGGTCAGCGCCCTCTCATTTCACGTCACCTTGGCGCAAATGCGGCTCGCTCGCTGTCGTGTGCTCAGCCTGCGTCGTTACCATGATCCAAAGGGGACGGAGGAAAACAGATCATTTTCCTTGACTCGCGGAACTATATAACGACGCCGTTGCAGTGGTCGATTTCGTGCTGGATGATCTCGGCGGTGTAGCCCGAGAAGTTTTTGATGCGGTGGACGAAGTTCTCGTCCAAATACTCCACCTTAATGCGACGATAGCGGGTACAGGGACGCTCGCCGATCAGCGAGAGGCATCCTTCGCTGGTCTGATAGGCATTGACCTGCTCAAGAATTTGAGGGTTGTACATCAGGAGCGTCCTGTTGCCGTCCTTTACGCAGATGATGCGTTTGCGCACGCCGATCATGTTGGCGGCGAGCCCCACGCACTCGTGCTCATGCTCGTGGAGCGTATCCAGGAGGTCCTGCCCGATCACGGCATCGTCGGGCCCTGCGTCTTCGGAAGGCAGGCGCAAAAAGAACTCGGATTTCATGATGGGCTTAATCATGGCGGGCTCCTTAAGGTGGACACGTTTGGTTCAGGCCATGATACCGCGACATGTCGCATTAATGTGTGCACATAGATTCTGCAGCTAGATTGGATGGCGACACCATAAACTAAGGAACGTTTTGCCGAGAGGCATGAATGTTTAAAGCGCAAAGAGTGCGCGACGGGCCCCGCGAATGGGGCGATGATGCCCGAGAGGGCCAAGAAGGAGTCTCATGTCCGAGAACGAAGAGATCATGAACGAGACCGAGAACGAGACCATGGCTGCCGAGGTCGATGCAGTCGAGACCGTGGAGACCGAAGCTACCGAGGTTGAGGCTGCTGACGAGGTTTCCGCCGAGGAGGAGGCCGAGGTTGTCGAGGCCGCCGTTGATTACGATGACGAAGAGCTGATGGACAAGATGCAGAAGGCCGCCCGCCTGCTGCGTAGCCGTCGCTTTGCTATTTCCAAGGAGGAGGAGGCCAAGGCCGAGCGTATGGCGAACATCGAGCGCGCCATCAAGCTCCTTGACCTCAAGCCCAAGATGGAGCAGAAGGAAATGTCCGATCTGCTGGGCATGCGTCTTCGTGAGCTCGATGGCCTGATGGCCGAGGCCGAGGCTGCCGATCTGGTCGGCCGCATCGACAACGCCGAGGGCGATATGCGCAAGATCGTCGTCTTCGCTGCCGAGGATGCCGCTGAGGGCCTGGTCGAGCTTGCCAACAAGAAGGAGAAGCTCCTGCCCGAGCTTTCTTACGAGGAGGCCACCGAGCTGATGGCCGCGCTCGATAAGGTTATCGCTCCGCTCGTCGCCATGGGTCTGGACGAGGATCGCGGTCCTCGCGGCGGCCGTGACGACCGTGGTGGCCGTGGCGGCGACCGTGGCGGTCGCGGCGGCTTTGGCGACCGCGGTGGCCGTGGCGGCGACCGTGGTGGTCGCGGTGGCCGTGGCGGCTTTGGTGACCGTGGCGGCGATCGTGGCGGTCGCGGCGGCTTTGGCGGCAACCGTGGTGGCTATGGCGACCGCGGTGGCAACCGTGGCGGCTTCGGCGGCAACCGTGGCGGCGACCGCAGCGGTCGAGGCGGCGACCGTGGCGGCCGCAACGGCGGTGGCTTCCGCGGCAACCGTTTTTAGGGGTTACGCGGTTCTACGAACCGCGTAACTAGTTGACGCTGCGCGCCCACCAGAGCGACAACTTGTCATTCAAAGAGGACGGCATGACCAGAAGGTCTATGCCGTCCTCTTTTCATGCCAATTTATTCGCTCTGGTGGGCGCTCGCTGTCGGTGTCAAAACATCGGCGTCGCCTTGATTCAAACTTGCCAAAAAGGTAGTCATTGGGGACGTTCTTAAATGACTAGTCGTTGGGGACGTTCTTGTTTGACTAGTCGTTGAGAACGTCCCCAACGACTACATAGTATGAGAGTGGATAATCTCCCGGTTTGAGCCTGCATCCAAGCTCAAAGTGCGAGATTTCCACTCTCATTTGCTATGCGTCCGAAAATCCACGTTCGTTTGTTTTCTGCCTACATTTGGAGGAAGAGCTCGTGGAGGCGGGTGTCGTCGTCGAGCTCGGGGTGGAAGGTAACGCCGAGCTGATTGTCTTGACGGGCGGCGACGATGCGGCCATCGACTTCGGCTAGGGCCTTGGCATTGCCGTGCACCTCGACGATGCGGGGTGCACGGATAAACGTTAACGGCACTTCACCGTCGATACCGCCTACCTGCCCCTTGGTGCGAAAACTGCCGAGCTGCCTGCCATAGGCATTGCGCTCAACGAGTATATCCATGGTTGCCAAGCGCGGTGTCCCCTTGTCATCGTGGGCGGCAAGGTCGCGCGCCAACAGAATCAGACCGGCACAAGTTCCCAGTACAGGCATGCCTTCAACAATGCGGGTACGAAGATCCTCGAGCATATCGAGTTCGGCAAGTAGCTTGCCCTGAACGGTGGACTCGCCGCCGGGAAGTACCAGACGGTCAAAGTTCTGCTGCAAATCGGCCGCCTGCCTCAGCTCAATACAGTGTGCGCCCAGCTCGGATAGTCTTGCTTCGTGCTCGGCAAAAGCGCCTTGGACCGCCAGCACGGCGACCGTTTGGTCTGCATAATCGCTCATGGGCGATCCTTTCTGCCGGACTAGCGCCCGCGCTCCTCCATGATAATCTCGATCTCGTCGGCGTTGATGCCCACCATGGCCTCGCCCAGGTCCTCCGAAAGCTCGGCGATGAGTTTGGCATCGGTGAAGTTTGCCACGGCCTTGACGATGGCGGCGGCGCGCTTGGCCGGGTCGCCGCTCTTAAAGATGCCCGAGCCCACAAAGACGCCCTCGGCGCCCAGCTGCATCATCAGCGCGGCGTCGGCGGGAGTCGCTACGCCGCCGGCGGCAAAGTTCACGACGGGAAGCTTGCCCGTGGCATGGACCTCGCGCACCAGCTCGACCGGAACCTGCAGTTGCTTGGCTGCCTCAAAGAGCTCGTCATCGCGCAGGGCAACAACGTCGCGGATCTGCTTTTGGATCTTGCGCATGTGACGCACGGCCTGGACGACATCGCCCGTACCCGGCTCACCCTTGGTGCGAATCATCGTGGCGCCCTCGGCAACACGGCGCAGCGCCTCGCCCAGATCGCGGGCGCCGCAGACAAACGGCACGTCAAACTGGGTCTTGTCGATGTGATAGACGTCGTCGGCAGGGGAGAGAACCTCGGACTCGTCGATGTAATCGATCTCGATGGCCTGCAGGACCTGCGCCTCGACAATGTGGCCGATGCGGCACTTGGCCATAACGGGGATGGAGACGGCCTCTTGGATGCCCTTGATCATCTTGGGGTCGCTCATGCGTGAGACGCCGCCTGCGGCACGGATGTCGGCCGGGATGCGCTCGAGTGCCATGACGGCGCAGGCGCCCGCCTCTTCGGCGATGCGTGCCTGCTCGGGCGTGGTGACGTCCATGATGACGCCGCCCTTGAGCATCTGCGCGAGCTCGCGATTGAGTTTGACGCGATCTGCCTTGCTGGTCTGTTCTGCCATGGTTGCTCCCTTGGTTGGCATGTGCATTGCTTGACGGAACATCCTATCGGGGAGCTGGGTATGGCGAAATACTCAGTTTTCGAGATAATAATAAGGCCAGACTAATACCAGATTGAATGACTCAATAAGGTCAGGTGATAAACTCATGCTTGACTACAATTTGGAAAAACGCGGCGAAGCATCGCTCTATGAGTATATTTACCAGCAAATTCGAGATGATATCGTTGCTGGACGCATTGCGGCGGGGGAGCATCTTCCGTCTAAGCGCGCCTTTGCCAATCATCTGGGAATCAGTGTCATTACCATCGAGAATGCATATAGCCAGTTACTTGCCGAGGGCTATATTTGCTCAATGCCGCGTCGTGGTTACTACGCTTGCAAGCTTCCGGATGCACCGGTTTTGGCTTCGGCTGTAGAGGGCATCGACCGGGATGCCGTCTCTGCGGGTTCCGGCGCGCATGATGTCAACGGACAGGTCGAGCGATTCGATGCACTTTCTCCTTCTGCTTTGGAGGCGGCGCGGCTTTGGCAAAGCGCGCTGCGGGCGACGCTGGCATCCGAAGACGAGAGCGAAATCTTTTCGACCGCGCCGGCACAGGGCACCACTCGGCTACGACGCGCAATTGCCCACCATCTGCGCGGGACAAGGGGCATGAATGTCGACCCCAACAACGTTGTTATCGGCGCAGGCGCCCAGCTGCTCGATACCATGTTGGTTCAGTTGCTTGGAGCCGACAAGGTGTATGCTGTTGAGGACCCGGGCTATTTGCGCTTGACGCGCATCTATCAGGCTATGGGTTGCAAAGTTCGACATATCCCGTTGGATGATGAGGGTGTAGACTTGAGCGCTCTGCAGAAAACTGGGACCGATGTCCTTCACCTGATGCCGTCCCATCAGTATCCGACCGGCCTGGTGACGAGCATTGCGCGTCGTTATGCGCTGCTGAGCTGGGCCGCCGAGCGACCAGGTCGATATCTCATCGAAGATGACTTTGATTGCGAGTTTCGTCTGGCCGGCAAGCCGATTCCCGCGCTTGCTTCGATCGATGCCGCTCAATCGGTTATCTACACCAACACGTTTTCGAAGAGCCTTTCATCGGCGTTGCGTCTAGCGTACATGGTGTTGCCCGATAAGCTGATGAAGCGGTTTAGGTGCAACCTTGGTTTCTACGCCTCGTCGGTGAGCTCTGTCGACCAGGTCGCTTTGGCTCGTTTGCTGGAATCGGGTGATTACGAGCGACATGTGAACCGCATGCGCGTTCGTGCTCGTGAGGCGCGTGATGGCCTGGCGGCGCTTGTACGGGATGCGTTTCCAGCAGGAGAGGTTTCGATCGAGCATGCAGACGCAGGCCTTTACTGCACCGTGGTTGCGGAGCGGGGAACGGGCGGAAGCTCTTTTGCGCAGGCCCTCACGCGCTCGAGCATCCCTTTTATCGACATCAGTAACTGTTATTGGTGCGCCGATGGCGCATCTGTCCCTGAAAACTCAACTCAAATTCTTGTCCAGTATGACGACCTGAGTCCGGAGGTGCTTAATACCCTGGAATCGCAGCTAATGGGGCACTCTGTAACCTAAGTGAGTAGACTTTTGGCACTTTGGCGACCAGACAGTTTTGTAACAAGCTATCTACCTGTGGTTTTGAGAAGTGGGATCATCGGTCTGCTCGGGATGTTCCAAAAAGTCTACTCACTTGCCGCGCAAAGCTTCCGCATGAGAAAAAAAGTGGGGTTTCCAACAGGGCTTCGTCCAGTTCTCGGTAAGCTTTTGGCCAGTTGGGGAGGGCTGTTGAAAACTTTGCAGTTCGTTCGGAGCCATTTTTGGTGCGTTCGCCCCAATGAGAGACCGACTGGGTTGAAATTCGTGCTTTCCTGTGCCTATGAAGGATTTACTTTGTGACATATCGGCTTTTAGGTACTGGCGTTTGCCCCCTCAAGTCCGCGCTTTGTGTCCTCCGCTTCCGCGGCCGGATGAAGACCGGCAGCGATATGACCTCGTCCGCAACCCGACGGCTGCGGTCGCGCTCGGTTTTCCGTTGTATACATTGGTTCGGACGAGAAACAAACGGACTTGCCCTGCCAACATTAGGCAGCGGCTGTTTCTTGGTGAACTCCCCAGGGAATCCGTGCTGGAAACGGAGCATGGATTTTTGGTCACGTCTCCTCTACTGACGGCATTTATCATGTCTCGACATCTGACGGATCTCCAACTTCTGCTGGTATTGGCGGAGATGTGCGGCTTGTTTGCGGTATGCGCCCTGCCGGCGGCACTTGAGGTGGAGCTTTCGCGTGCAATTGATTCGGGTACGATTTTGACAACGTTGGGTTGGGTGCGCTGCCCGTCCGAGGGCGGCACCGCCTCAAATTTATGGCGTCGCGACGCTTTGGTTTTGGATGGGGACCTTGACCGTTTTTGTTCAGATGTTTGCGGGATGCGTTACGGCAATCGATTTATGGCGGTATCGCATCTCGTTCCATTGGGTGCCGCTTCGCCTTTTGAGGTCGAGGCGTATTTGTTGCTTGGACTGCCGCGAGCCCTGGGAGGTGAAGGGTTTTGCGGCATAGAGCTCAATGTCAAAGTGGTGCTAAGCACAAGTGCTCGAGCGATTGTAGGAAAGACCCGCGTATATATCGACCTACTTCTTTCCTCGCCGGACGGGAGGCGACAGGTGGCCATTGAATGTCAGGGAAAGGCCTCGCACGGGCGCGCGGGGGATGGCTTGCGTGACGCTGACCGCATGACGGCGCTTCAAGCCATGGGCTACGACGTGCTTCTCCTGACACACGGACAGATATCCGATGAGGATAGATTCCGTGCGATCGTTAAGGCTGTATGCAGGATGCTCGATGTTGAATATCGCGATAAAAGCTCGGATGAGCAAAGGGCTGAGGCATTACTCCGGTCTGAACTATTCGTTGACTGGACAAAATTGGGAGTAATCGACGGAAAGATGTCCATTGGACACAAAACAGCTCGATCGTGGACAGCGCGGATCTAAGTGAGTAGACTTTTGGCGTGATGGCGACCAGGCCGTTTTGCAACAAGTCATTTACCTGCTGCTTTATAGAGCAATATGGATGGTCTGCTCGGCAAGTTCCAAAAAGTCTACTCACTTAGTTTTTGACGAGAAGTCGATGCCGAAGGTGGCCCTATTTCAGGGCGTTAACGAGTTCATGAGACACGAAAAAAGGCCCGAACCATGCGGTTCGGGCCCTTTAAAGTTAGAGATTATCTCTCAGGCGGTTGGCTTAGCCAAAGTAGCGCTTGAGCAGGCCGGCGAAGGCCTTGCCGTGGCGGGCCTCGTCGCGAGCCATCTCGTGCACGGTATCGTGGATGGCATCGAGGCCAGCGGCCTTGGCGCGCTTGGCAAGATCGGTCTTGCCGGCGGTGGCGCCGTTCTCGGCCTCAACGCGCATCTCGAGGTTCTTCTTGGTGGAGTCGGTCACGACCTCGCCCAGGAGCTCGGCGAACTTGGCGGCGTGCTCGGCCTCCTCGTGGGCAGCCTTCTCCCAGTATAGGCCGATCTCGGGATAGCCCTCGCGATGGGCGACGCGAGCCATGGCCAGGTACATACCGACCTCAGAGCACTCGCCCTCAAAGTTGGCGCGCAGGTCGGCAACAATGTCCTCGGAGACGCCCTCCATCTTGGCGACGCCCACGACGTGCTCGGCAGCCCACTCGAGCTTGCCCTCCTCCTGCTTCAGGAAACGAGAACCGGGAACGCCGCACTGGGGGCACTTAAAATCCTCGGGCAGCTGGTCGCCGTCGAACTCTTCCACATAACCGCAAACGGGGCAAACAAATTTCATGATTCGATCCTTTCGATGGATGGCGATGGGGCGCTTGTCCGATCCCGTAAGGGCCCTCTCCGGACGTGCGTCTTGACGAGTTCTATTATCCATAAATGCAACAAAATGTGAAGCCTATTAGGAATGATTTTTGATAAAACAATTTTGAGAGATGAAGATGTTGATTGATTAACGATTGGCAGGCCGCCCGCGAGCTCTGATGAGTACAATCGGTCGAACAAATGTTGACCAATCAACAAATGAGGGAGTTTCCTTTATGCATCTAGCCCGCTGCGCCTGGTGCCGAACGTATCAAACGGTTTTTCGCATCGCATTGCCGGTGCTGCCCTATACCGAGCCACGCATTCTGGAGCATGCTGAGAGAGAGCGCCTGCCAGGCCATTATCGGCTTTGGCGGTGGCTCGGCCATGGACTGTGCCAAGGGCGTGGGAGCACGCATCGCGCAGCCAAACAAGCCCATCAACAAGATGCGCGGCCTGTTGCGCGCCCATCGTCTCCTGCCGCTGCTTATTGCGGTTCCCACTACCGCCGGCACGGGAAGCGAAGTCACGCTCGCGGCGGTTATCACCGATGACGAGACGCACCACAAGTACCCCATTAACGACTTTGTGCTTATCCCACGCTTTGCGGTGCACGACCCCGAGTTTACGCGCGGTCTGCCCGCCTCCATTACGGGGCAGACGGGCATGGACGCCCTGACGCATGCCGTCGAGGCCTCTATCGATTGGGTCGATCGAATGAACGCCGCCTTGGACATTCCCAAATATGTGCCGGGCATTCGCCGCTCCGACATTCCCGAGATGGCGGCGCCTGCCGATGCCGAGGCCAATCCGCTGTACCCCGTTCCACTTTTGATGGACCGTTTGGAGCTGATGCGCATGTACGAGGTCGTCGCGGGTGGTATGTTTGAGGGCGAGAACTAGGAGGGTCCATGAACACCGAGGAAATTGCGCGCATTGTCGGAGACCAGCGCGTCTACTTTAAGACGCACGCCACGTTTGATGTCGATGCTCGACGTCGTGCGCTCGTGAGTTTACGCGATGCGGTGCGGGCCCACGAGGCCGATATTGCCCATGCACTCAAGACCGATTTGGGAAAGTCGCATGACGAGGCGTATATGTGCGAGATCGGCACGTCGCTTTCCGAGATTCGTCATCAGATCGCGCATGTGGCTCGATGGAGTCGTCCGCGCCTGCGTCCGTGCGACCTTGCCAACGCCGTGAGTGTGTGCAAAACGCAAGCCGTGCCCTATGGCGTCACGCTCATCATGGCCCCGTGGAACTACCCGTTTTTGCTAACGCTCGAGCCGCTCGCCGGCGCCCTTGCCGCGGGCAATACTGTGGTCATCAAGCCGAGCGCCTATGCTCCAGCATCGAGTGCGGTGCTCAAGCAGATCTGCGAAGAAGCATTTGATCCGTGCCTGGTGACAGTTGTCGAGGGCGGGCGCGCCGAGAACGAAGCGCTGCTCGATGAGTGCTGGGACAAGATCTTCTTTACCGGTAGCGTTCCGGTCGGCAAGCTCGTCATGGAGCGCGCAAGTAAAAACCTTACGCCCGTGACGCTTGAGCTGGGTGGAAAGAGTCCCTGCATCGTGGATGCGACGGCAAACTTGAAGGTCGCGGCACGGCGTATCGCCTTTGGTAAATGGCTCAACGTGGGGCAGACCTGTGTGGCGCCCGACTACCTGCTGGTCGATACGCGCGTGCACGACGAGTTGCTGGGCCTCATCAAGGAAGAGGTGCGCCGTATGTTTGGCGAGCATCCGCTCGACAACGAGGATTACGGGCATATCGTCAATGCCAAGCATTTTGCGCGCGTGCACGACCTGATCGATCCCGATAAGGTCGTGCTTGGAGGTGCTGCGCGCGAGGCTTCGCTCAAGATTGAGCCGACAATTTTGGACGGCGTGGCCCCCGATGACGCCGTGATGCAGGAGGAGATTTTCGGTCCCATCTTGCCGGTGCTGACGTTTGAGAGCCTAGACGAGGCCGAGACGTTTATTACGGATCGTCCGACGCCGCTGGCCCTGTATATCTTTAGCCAGGACCGTGAGGTTCAGCAGCGCTTTGTGCGTTACGTGCCCTTTGGTGGCGGTTGCGTCAACGACACGATCATGCATCTGGCTACGAGCCATATGGGCTTTGGCGGCATGGGAGCGAGCGGTATGGGGCAGTATCATGGACGCGAGAGCTTCGATACGTTTAGCCACAAGAAGAGCATCGTGAACAAGGCAACGTGGCTGGACGTGCCATTCCGCTATGCCCCTTACGCAAACTGGAAGCACAAATTTGTGCGCATGTTTGTGCATTAGAATCAGATGGCGTAGGGACAAACGGTCGAAAAGACGCAGGCAGGATGAATTTGTGTCCGTACGGACCCGTAGACTTCTCGGTAAGGTTAAGCGCCGGTTTATCCGGCCGTTAGGGGAGTTGCCATGTACGAGCCTTCACGTGTTCTTCTGTCGTTTCACATTGCGGGATTTCAGTATGCCGACGGCGCTTTGGTCCTGGGCGATCTTAAAGCGGGCGATAAACTGACGCTGTGCGCCGAGCGCGATAATCCCCATGATCCCGAGGCGGTTGCGATCTACTACGGCAACACCAAGCTTGGCTATGTTCCGGGAAACGAGGTCGGTCCGCTGTCCTTGATGATGTATTACGGCCATGAGGACGTATTTGAGGCCCGCGTGCAGCAGGTTGCCCCCGAGCGTAGCCCGTGGCACCAGGTGCGCGTTGGCCTCTATGTGGTGGATGCCCGCTAATCGGTAAGGGAGGCTGCCATGTTTGATGACGATGACCTGTTCGATCTGACGGACGATTCGTTTGAGTGGGATATGCTACTCGACGACGATGAGCTGGAGCAGGACCGTAAGATGCGACAGGACAAGAAAACTCAGGGTGATGCGTCGAAAAAGAAAGACAAGCGCCGTCGCGGACTGTTTGGCGGGCTCTTTGGGTAACTGCCGCATCGCTGCGTCTGTATACTTAGCACGAGTTGGACGCGTTGCGAAATGAGGACTGAGACGATGATGTGGTTTACCGCCGACCTGCACCTGGGCGACACGAATATCTTGCACGACATGGACCGACCGTTTGGCTCGGTTGAGGAGATGAACCGCAAGGTCATCGATGCCATCAATGAGTGCGTGGCTGCGGACGACCGCCTCTATATTCTGGGTGACTTTACCTATCGTCTGCCCCTAGCGGATGCCGTGCGCCTGCGCGAGCGCATCGAATGCCAGAACGTGACGCTCATCCGTGGTAACCATGACGGCGACTGGGAAGATCCCGACGTGCCGCAGATTTGGGAAGACGTGCGTGATTACCTGGAGATTGCTCCCGGCTATGCCAAGGGTCATCGTCTGGTTATGAGCCACTACCCCATGCTCAGCTGGAATGGCAAGGCACGTGGCGCCATCATGCTGCACGGGCATATCCACAGCAGGGGAGACCGCACCAATGCGCGCAGCCGCGATCGCGAACGTCCTATCTTTCGCTACGATGTCGGCCTCGATGCCAACGAGTACAAGCCCGTAAGCCGTGACCAAATCCTAGGCTTCTTTGGACTGTAATTCTCGAACCGTCATACAAACCGCCACAAAGGGGACGGGCACCTTTGTGGCGGTTCTGGCGCCGTTGCCATTATGGCGGCGGCGCCTTTTTTGTCCGCGCAGCGCGGTAGAGTGTAGGCGGTTGAAATTTGCGTCCAGCGAGGAGCTGCTATGAACGAGATCAAGTGCCCGCATTGTGGCGAAGTATTTAAGGTCGATGCATCCGGCTATGCGGATATCGTCAAGCAAGTGCGCGATGCCGAGTTTTCGCGCGACCTGGATGAGCGTGTGAAGGCGGTCCAGCGCGAGGGCGAGCAAGCGCTGGAGCTTGAGCGCTCGCGTTCGATGGCTGCCTTGCAAAAGGCAGAGTCCCAGCGCAACGCTCAGCTTACCGAGCAGAAGAACGCTGCGGCTCAACAGCTGGCACAAGAGGTTGCCAAGCGCGATGCTGAGCTCGCCGAGCTGCGTGCCAAGCTCGAGGGCGCTGCCGCAGAGCGCGAGAGTGCAAGCCAGCGCGCGGCGGTAGAGGCACGAGCCAACGCTCAAAAGGAGAATGCCGAACTCCAGCGCGAGATCGACAATTTGCGTGCGCAGCTGGAGCGCAAAGATGACGAAGCCAAGCTCGTCGAGTCGGCGGCACGCAATGCCGCTCAAAACGATTTAGCTGCACGTGATGCTCAGATTGCCGAGCTGCAGGCCAGGCTTGCCGCGGCGGACAAGGCCCAGGAGATGGCGCTTGCCGCTGCCGCGGCAGAGTCGCAGCGTGAGCTCGATGCCGCTCGCAGCGAGGCCGAGCGCGCGCTTGCTGACTATCGCGCGAAGGTACAAGAGAAGTTTTCCGCCGCAAAGGCTCAGTCTGAGCGCGAGGCCGAGGGCCTTCGTGCACAGCTTCGTGAGCAAGAACTTTCTGCAAAAATGGAGCTGTCGAAGGCGGTCGCCGCGGCGGAGCGAGAGCGCGATGAGGCGCGTGCCAAACTGACGAGCGAGCTGGCGGTGCGCGATTCTCGCGAGGAACAGGTCAAGGCGGCACACGAGCTCGAGCTTGCGCAGGCCAAGCGCGCGAGCGATGACCTGATTCGCTACAAGGATGAAGAGATCGAGCGCCTTAAGGACATGAAGGTCCGTCTGTCCACCAAGATGGTGGGCGAGTCGCTCGAGCAGCACTGCGAGACCGAGTTTAACCGTCTGCGCATGACGGCATTTCCCAACGCGTACTTCGAGAAGGATAACGATGCGTCCGAGGGTACCAAGGGCGACTTTATCTTCCGCGAGTGCGACGCGAGCGGCAACGAGGTCATTTCGATTATGTTCGAGATGAAAAACGAGAACGACGAGACCGCGACCAAGCATAAAAACGAGGACTTCTTTAAGAAACTCGATCACGATCGTCGCCAGAAAGGCTGTGAGTACGCGGTGCTCTGCACGCTGCTCGAGCCCGAGAGCGAGCTCTATAACGTAGGGATAGTCGACGTGAGCTATCGCTACGAGAAGATGTACGTGATTCGCCCGCAGTTTTTCATTCCCATGATCACGCTCCTTCGCAACGCCGCCATGGGCTCACTGCGCTATAAGCAGGAGCTAGCGGAGTACAAACAGCAGAATATCGACGTCACGAACTTCGAAGCCAAGATGGAGAAGTTCAAGAATGATTTCGGTCGCAACTACGAGATCGCGAGTCGCAAGTTCCAAACGGCAATCGATGAGATCGACAAGACGATTAGCCATCTGCAGAAAACCAAGGAGGCATTGCTGTCCTCCGAGAACAATCTGCGCCTAGCCAACAAGAAGGCCGACGATCTTACCATTCGCAAGCTCACGTGGGGCAACAAGACCATGAAGGCGGCGTTTGATGAGGCGCGCGGGGCTGCGCCAGAGACAAACGATGAGCCAGCCGAGGCGGATTCGTATGAGGTCGAGGATACCGAGTAAGGCATAGCGTATAGTGCAAAAACGGGGCCGCTGGCGATATTGCCAACGGCCCCGCTTCGTTTCGTTCCAGTATGTTCGACTAGTCCTCGAGCAGGTCTTCGATAAAGCCGACGCGGTAGTTTTTGAAGATGACTTCACCGCCGTCTTGCGTGGCGTCCAGATCGACATCGCCCATGATGCCAAAGTCGTGGTCGCCGTCCTCGTCGGCAAAGATCTGGTGCACGTGCCATACGTGCGCGGTCTTCTCGTCGGACTCATCGATGGAAAACATCGCGGCGCTGCGGGCATCTCCGTCGGTGAGGATTTCCTCGTGCTGCTCATGGTAGGCATCGAGGGCCTTTTGCCAGCGGATCTCGCTCATGCCCCAGTCGTCGTCGAGCTCGCCCAGGTCGCGAACGTGCTCACGGGCGGCAAGGGTCACGCGGCGGAAGAGCGCATTGCGCACCAGCAGCGTGCAGCCGCGGCGGTCCGCCACGACCTCGTCGATGCCCTGTGGCGGCGCGGCATCGAGGGCTGCCGGGTTGCCGGCGTTCTCCCACTCGTCCACCAGGCTCGAGTCCACCGAGCGCACCACAAAGCCCAGCCACGAGATAATGTCGCGCAGGCGCTCGTCGCGCTTCTCGATGGGTACGGTGCGGTCGAGCGAACGGTAGGCCTCTGCCAGGTAGCGAAGCAAAATGCCCTCGGAGCGGGCGATGCCGAGCTTTTGAATGTAACCCTTAAAATCGCTCGCGCTTTCCAGCATATCGCGCAGGACACTCTTGGGAGAGAGCTGGTAGTCGTTTGCCCAGGGCACTTCCTGGCAGTACTTGTCAAAAGCGGCGTCGAGCAAATCCTCGAGCGGCTTTTCGTACGTGACGTCTTGAATGCGCTCCAAGCGTTCCTCATACTCGATGCCGTCGGCCTTCATCTCGGCCATAGCGCGATCGCGTGCGGCGCGCTCCTGTGCACGCAATACCTGCTTGGGGTCCTCGAGCGTGGCCTCGACCATCGAAATGAGATCCATGGTATAGGTCTCACTTTCGGGGTCGAGCAGCTCCAGCGCGGCAAGCAAAAAAGGCGAGAGCGGCTGGTCGAGCGCAAAGTCCTCGGGCAGGTCGACCGTCAGCGCGTAGTCGATGTCCGGCGCGGCGTCAACCGGAGCGTCGGGTGCGGGCGGCATCTCGGTGCGCACGACGACGCCGGAGTCGATGAGCGTGGCGAAGATCTCGTCGGCGCGAACCTCAAGCTTGGCCTTCTCTTCGGGGGTCTGCAGGCTTGTCTCGATGAGGTCATGTACGCGGGCTCGGGCATTGCCGCCCTGCTCGACCACACTAATCACCATAGAGTGCGTGATGCGCAGGCGTGGCTTGAGTGTTTCGGGTTGCGTCTCGATCAGGCGCTCAAAAGTTTGCTTGTTCCAGGAGACAAAGCCCTCGGGGGGCTTTTTCTTTTTAATCTTACGGAGTTTTTTGGGGTCGTCGCCCGCCTTGGCCATAAGCTTGGCATTCTCGATCTCGTGCTCGGGTGCCTCGGCGATTACCATGCCCTCGGTATCGAAGCCCGAGCGACCGGCGCGACCGGCAATTTGATGGAACTCGCGGGCGCGCAGACGACGCATTTTGTAACCATCGAACTTGGTGAGCGCGGTGAGCACCACGGTGTGGATGGGTACGTTGATGCCGACGCCGAGTGTGTCGGTGCCGCAAATGACGGGCAGCAGGCCCTGCTGCGCCAATCGCTCGACCAGCAGGCGATAGCGCGGCAACATGCCAGCATGGTGCACGCCGACGCCGCATCCAAGCAGGCGCTTGAGAATCTTGCCAAAGGCCGTGGAGAAGCTCGTTCCCTTTGCCGCTTCTTTGATGGCCTCGCGCTGCTCCTTGCTGGCGATGCCAAAATTGGCGAGCGATTGTGCCGTCGCAAGGGCGGCATCCTGGCTAAAGTGCACGATATAGAGCGGGGCCTCGCCACGGCGCATGGCGAGCTCGACCGTGCCCTCGAGGGAGGTCGTCACATAGTCGTAGCTCAGCGGAACAGGACGCGGGGCATCGACAACCAAGTCGCAAGCAGCGCCGGTGTGCTCCTCGAGCGAGGCGGCGATGGCGGTGACATCGCCGAGCGTGGCGCTCATGAGCATAAACTGCGTGTGGGGCAGGGTGAGCAGCGGTACCTGCCAGGCCCAGCCGCGGTCGGGGTCGGCAAAGTAGTGGAACTCGTCCATGGCGACGCAGCCAACATCGGCATCTTCGCCCTCGCGCAGCGCATCGTTGGCAAGGATTTCGGCCGTGCAGCAGATGACGGGCGCCTTGGTATTGATATGCGTATCGCCGGTGATCATGCCGACGTTATCGCGGCCGAGTACCTGTACCAGGTCGAAGAACTTCTCGCTGACCAGGGCTTTGATGGGGGCCGTGTAATAGCAGCGCTTGCCCTGAGCCATGCCCATAAAGAGCATGCCCAGCGCGACGAGCGATTTACCCGATCCGGTCGGTGTGCCTAAAATGACGTGATCGCCGGCGGCCAGGTCCATGAGGGCCTCTTCTTGGTGATCCCACAGCTCAATGCCACGGTCGCTCGTCCATTCAAAGAAGCGTTCGAAGGCCTGATCGGGCGTGAGCCATGGTTCGGGCTCGCTGCCGTCCTCGGGCTCCCACCAGGTGGGAGAGAGCGCGCCGAGCGAGCCAAACTCGGCTTCGGTTCCCGTGCCGCCCGAGAACGAGCTGGCGGCGCCGGCACCGGAGACGGTGCTGGCGGCGGTATCTGTCGTGGTCTGTGCCATGTGTTTGCTTTCTCTCGCGATTGTCCGCCAACTATTATGGCGTAGCGTCGCATCGATGCGTTCGCAGGCAAGAAAATGCAGGAAATGGGCGTTCTGCCCAGCTGTTTGGTGCAGTTGCCAGCTAAGTGAGTAGACTTTTTGCAATATCGCGAGCACATGGCTTTTGCACAAAGGCTCTACCTGCGGTTTTAGTATTGGTTATGCGGGTTGTGCTTGGCTATTGCAAAAAAGTCTACTCACTTAGATTTGAGGGTCGTTTGCTGGCGCCTATTTGCGCTTGTTTGCCGAAGCCGCGACCATCAGAGGCCCCTGGGACTCCTGCGGTAAGCGCTTCTTGCCCTTGCGGGCGCGGTTTTTAAAGTTCTCGACGGCCTCTTCCATGCCGAGGGGCACGTAGGTGAGCTCATCGAGATTGTCGGGCAGGTAGCACGCAAGGCTTTGCTCCTGCGCGCGCCCCGCCGTGAGCTGTTCATCGCTGGGCAGCGCGTCGGGAGTGGCGCAAATGCCATAGACGGCGGCACCCATCTCGCGCGTGCGGCGCTCGTATTCGGTCTCGGGATGCTCGGGATGGTCGCGGCGAACGTCGTCACTTACCCAAAGTGTGTCGTAGCCGGCCGCGGCAAACTGCCCCAGGGCGTAGTCGCGCAATGGCTTGCTGTCGGTGCGCAGCGTGACGGTGGCGCCGGCTGAAAAAAGCGGACGGTAGAGCATCAGATGGTCGACATGGACGAGTCGTTTTTTGGCGTACTTGGCCTTAGGCTGCGGCGTGGGAAAGTTGATGGTGATGGCATCGAGCTCGCCTGTGGCAAACAGCTGCGGCAACGATGCGGCGCCTCGGGGCAGGACGAGTGCGTTGGTCAGTTCCTGCTCGCAGATTTTCTGTGCGGCATAGGCGATGCAGATGGGCTCCTGGTCCATGCCGATAAAGAGCGTGTTTGGCTCGTGGGCCGCGCGCTCTACAAGGTACGTTCCCTTGCCGCAGCCAAGATCCAGGTGAAGGTGTTCGAAAGACTTGCTGCCTGCGGGCGCACAGGCCTCGCGCCAATCTCCGGCATAGATTTCAGGGTTCGTCTCAATCGCATCGGCGTAGCGCTCCAGGCGCTCTTCGAGCACAAAGTTCTTAGGCGTGCGAACGTGGACGGCTCCCATGAGGCTCCTTGGTCATAAGTATGGAACGCATAGCTGCGCGTTCCGTTAATGGGTTGAAAAAAGGGTAGGCATAGCTTGCCCGAAAGACGCGGTGCGGCTCGACGGCGAGTCGTCGGCGCCTACAGGCGCTTGAGAATCACGTAGCGGTTGAGCTCGCCACTGCGACCGTCGGCATGGAAGCGCTCAAGCTCGCGTACGGGGACCTCGCCGCTCTTGTAGAACGTGCGAACGCCGCGCACCAGGTCGGTGATCTGCTGATCGTCAAAGTGATGGCAATAGCGGTAGGCGTGGCGGTCGTTTTGCCAGCCAATGAGGTGGTCGCCGGCTTCAAACTGCGCTGAATCGTAACCCTCAAACGGCGGGGTGAGCTCGGCGCGGGCCTCGGCGCGAACGGCCTTGCGCGCCATGCGCTCGTCGTTCATAAACTCCCAAAAGCTAATGGCGATGATGCCGCCCGGGCGCGTCTGCCGCACCAGGGCGTCGAGCACGCGTACGCGGTACTCGCACGACGGCACGTGGTGCATAAAGCCAAAACAGACCGAGATGTCGGCGAGCGGGGCGTCGAAAAGCGCGTCGGGCGCCTCGGCGGGGTTGAGCTTCATGAGGGCATCGAGCACGTCGAGTTCCTGGAAGTGCAGGTTGGGAATGCGCAGGGCGTGACCGTGCGCATCGATAGCCAGGTCTTGGCACGAGTCGACGCCATAGAACTCAAACGGGCAGCTGGCATCTGCCGAGGAGTTTGCGCCGTCGACGCCCTTGGCGGCAAGTGCGCCGCCGGCGGCAAAGTTCTCGAATCGCATATTGCCGCAGGCGAGATCGAAGACGCGGACGGGATGCTCGATTGTGGCGACGTCGAGCTGCCCGAGCGCTATATCCATGGTGCGCACCCAGCCGGGCCACGGGGCCTGACGCGTATCGGAAAAGGAGGCGGAGTGCTCGCGATAGAACGTGTTGTTGAGCTGGATGAGCGATGAGGCGAAATCGCGGTTCACGGCGCGGGACTCCCTCCGTTGGCGGTGCGGAATTAACAGTACGACCATACTACCGTTAACGCCGCAACGGGGACAACCGGGCTAGGTGCCATTGCTTTGTTTGGACACATTTCCGCAGCTCACATGCACCCGCAACCGCCGGTTGTCAAAAATCTCACTAGAATAGGTGGCATGCTTTTGGCGGTGGCGGATAGATTTTTAACTGTGCAAGGCGCCTTAAGAACAAAAACGGTCCGGCGGCACGGCTGGCATCACATAGGAGGAACCATGAATGTAGAAACTGCGCAGCGGCTCGCCGACCTTCGCCGCAGCAAAGGCTTTAGTCAAGAAGGGCTGGCACGAAAGCTGGGACTGTCGCGCCAAGCGGTCAGCAAATGGGAACGCGCGGAGAGCTCGCCCGATACCGAGAACCTGATCTCGCTCGCCAAGCTCTATGGCGTGAGCCTGGACGAGCTGCTCAATCCGAGCGATGAGATCGAGGACGATATCGAGTTTGAGAACGAGGACCGCGCCCGCCAGCGCGAGGCCGAGGCCGCGGAGCGCGCACGCACCCATGAGGCGGCGGCACGTGCCACCGAGGCGGCAACACAGGCGAGTGATGCTGCGGCCAAGGCGGCGCAAGCGGCAAGCTGGAGTGCGCAGGCCGCCAATGCTGCTACGGCGCAGGCGACGAGTGGCGGCGCAGTTGGCTCGACTCCGGTGAAGGGCCCGTTCCAGTCGTTCCCGTATTGGGCCGTGTGCTGGCTGCTGTTCTTTTTGCTGATGTTCCCGTTTGGCGCCGGCCCCTTTGCCGCGCTGATCTTCTTTACGATTCCCATCTATCACTGGGTGGCGCGTGCGCTCGATGGCGATTGGGCGCGCGGTGATATTCAGGTTGGTCCGGCGCCGGTGACGGCTAGGGCTCGGAATGTTTCCGCTGCGGTTGATGCTGACGTGGCTACCGCGACCACCGCTGAGCCGATTGCCAAAGAGGGTGATGAATGATGAAGCTTTCGCATGAATCCAAGGTACGCTTGGGCGTTGGCGTCGGAGCGTTTGTGCTCATCATTGGGCTTGTCTTTGGCATTTCGCGGCTATTGGCTCATTCCGATATGGTGCGTACGACCGGTATTCTATCTGGCCATTTGTCTGATTTTGACGATATGTTTGACGAGGACGATTCCTTGAATAGCGGTAACTATTCCGCTCGGCCTCAGCAACTTTCGAGTGTGACTTTTGATGCCGATGAGTTCCGCTACCTCGATTTCGATATCAATGCGGCTTCGGTGGACGTCAAGGTTGTTGATGGCAACAAGGCTCGCGTTATAGAGCGGGGGCGCGTTGCCGAGGGTATGGATGCCTCCAAGGCCGCGACGCAAAACATCGCATCCGTCGAGGACTCGACGCTCAAGGTTTCCCAGTTTGGAAGTGATGACGGTAAGGCAATCGATCGCTCAGTTACGGTTGAGCTGCCACGCCGTGTTGCCGAACATCTGAAGGGAGTCAACGCGCACGTGGGCTCGGGTGATCTGCAGATTGCCGGTGTCATCTGTGATGGTTTCGACCTTTTCCTGGGTGCGGGAGATGTAGAGTTTTCGGGCAGCGTGACTGATGCGCTCAGCGCTGAGGTCGGTTCGGGCGATGTGACGTTCGAGCTTTACCAGGCCCCCGCGAAGTCGATGGACGTGAGTGTGGGCTCGGGCGATGTGGAGATGACGGTTCCGAACTCGACGGGCTTTAAGGCGAGCGTCACCTTGGGCAGCGGCGACTTCGAGAGCGATTTCCTTCCGCTTGGCTACGACGGCGAGACCATTTTGAATCTTGAATTCGATAACGGCGATAAGTCTGCCACGTATCGTTTTGAGGTCGGTTCGGGTGACATGTCGTTTGATCCGGAGTGACACGCGGTTTTCGGAGATCGGTACATATAGGCGTGCTCTTTGATGAAGGCGCCGGGGCCGTGACGGGCTCCGGCGCCTTTGCCTTTACAATGGGGGCATGGAACAGATTATCTTGAACATACTTAAAGCCTTGCGTCGCGGCGAGACCGTGGACGACAAGGCGCTCGTCAAATTGATACATGCCGAGGCACGCCGTGAGGGTGCCGACAAGCGCGATCTGGCCAAGCGCCGTCTGCTGCCGTTCTACCAGCGGGTTAAACGTGAGGATCCGGCTCGTTGGGCTGCGTGGAATGTCGATTCCGATCTGGAACGTCAACTGCTGCAGGTGCTACGCATGAAGCCGCGCCGCACGGCTTCGGGCGTAGCGACCATTACCGTCATCACCAAGCCGTGGCCGTGCTCGGGCGATTGCCTGTTTTGCCCCAACGACCTGCGTATGCCCAAAAGCTATTTGCATGCCGAGCCCGCGTGCGCCCGTGCGGAGCAAAATTGCTTCGATCCGTATCTGCAGGTGAGCGCTCGTTTGACCGCGCTTTCGCAGATGGGGCATGCGACCGATAAGATTGAGCTCATTGTGCTCGGTGGCACCTGGAGCGACTATCCGGAAGGCTATCAGACATGGTTTATGTCGGAGCTTTTCCGTGCGCTCAATGACGATGCCGTCGCCGGCGTGGCGGCCAACCCCATGTTGGCGCGTCCGGGCATCAGCCGTGCCGAGGCGGGGCGTCTGCTCGACGATGCACCCGCCGATGCCCTGCCGCCGGTGGTAGCGGAGCGCCGCGAGCGCTATCGGGCTGCCGGCATTGCGACAGACGAGGCCGAGCTCGCTGCCGGCGTTGCCGACGAGCAGGAGCGTGTGGATGCTGTCGTGGGCGGCTATAACCGTGCGGTGCGTCGTTTGTACGGCCCTGGTACGCCGTGGGGCGAGGTCACCGAGTGGCAGACGGCAACGATGGAGGAGCTCGAGCGTCAGCAGCGCATCAACGAGACGGCGAAGCATCGCGTGGTGGGACTCGTTATCGAGACGCGCCCCGATGCCATAACGCCGCAGGCGCTTACGCTCATCCGCCGCCTGGGCTGCACCAAGATCCAGATGGGCATCCAGAGCCTCGACCAGTACCTGCTCGATATCAACGAGCGTCGCATTTCGGTGGGGCAAATCGAGCGGGCGTTTTCGCTTGCGCGCCTGTTTGGCTTTAAGATCCACGCGCATTTTATGCTCAACTTGCTGGGCGCCACACCCGAGGGGGACAAGCGCGACTACGAGCGCTTTATGACCGAGGGGGCCTTTATGCCCGACGAGGTCAAGGTCTACCCGTGCGCGCTCATCGAGGGCTCGCGTCTGGTGGGCTGTTACGAGCGCGGCGAGTGGCGCCCCTATACCGAGGAGGAGCTACTCGACGTGCTAGCCGATGACATCGTGGTGACGCCGCCGTTCTGCCGTATCAGCCGCATGATCCGCGATTTTAGCTCCGATGACATTATGGTGGGCAACAAGAAGCCCAACCTGCGTCAGCTCGTCGAGAACCGCCTGGCTGCTCGGGGTGACGGTGCGACGGTGCGTGAGATTCGCTATCGCGAGATCAGCACGGCGGGTGCCGACTTGGATGAGCTGACCCTTGACGAGGATGTAGCGTACGAGACGCCGGTGACGCACGAGCGCTTTTTGCAGTGGGTGACGCCGCAGGGCAAGATTGCGGGCTTTTTGCGCCTGTCGCTGCCCGACCATTCGTTTGTTGCCGCGCATTCGGACGAGTTGCCGACGACGCCGGACGAGGCGATGATTCGCGAGGTGCACGTGTACGGCATGGCGGCGCGCGTGGGCGACCAGGGCCAGGCGGCGCAGCATCACGGGTTGGGGCGTTTGCTCGTAGAGCGTGCGTGCGAGATTGCCCGGGATGCGGGTTATACGCACATCAACGTGATCAGCGCGATTGGCACGCGCGAGTACTATCGCCATCTTGGATTTTATGACCATGGCCTTTATCTGCAAAAGGAGCTCTAGATGAACAAGCCGAGTGTTTCTGCCGGCGTTGTTGCCGGCGTTGCTCTGGGAGCCGCGGCGCTGGGCGCGGCTGCCGTCGCTGTTCGCGCTGCCTGCCTGCAGGTCGCGCGAACCCGCAATGGATTGGCGCGTGTGAAACGCGTGCACGATGAGGGCGGCGATGAAGTCCGCGTATTGGTGCAAGGCGGTGTCTACCAAAGCGCGAGTTACGTCGGCGAGCGCTGGGCGGAGCCCGTCTTTGCGTATTATCGCGCGTTTGACGACGTGTTTGAGGCCGAGGATGCGATGCGTGACGTTTATGGTCACGGTATCAGCCGTATGCTTATGCTAGGTGGCGGCGGGTTTGCCTATCCCAAATTTGCGCTGATGTCGCACGAGGGCCTGCGCATGGACGTTATCGAGTATGACGGAGAGATTACGCGCCTGGCGCGCCGCTGGTTCTACCTAGACGAGCTAGAGCGCGCGGCGGGCGATCGCCTGCGGGTGATAACCGCTGAGGCTCGCTCGTATCTGGGTGTGACGAGTGTGGGCCATCGTCGCTACGACGTGGTCGTGAGCGATTGCTTTGGCGGTGCCGAGCCCGTACGCGAGCTGGCGACGGTTGAGGCGTTGCGCTTAGTGCGGGGCAGCCTGAACCCCGGGGGTATCTACGTCGCCAATATCGTGAGCGCAAACGAGGGGGGCGATGTAACGTTCCTGCGCGACTGCGCTGCCACGGCACTCGAGGTATTCGCCCACGCCTGGGTGGTCCCCTGTGGCGATACAGAGTTCGGCGGCGAGGAAAACTACCTGCTCATCGCCAGCGACGGGAACTATGCCTTTGCCGAAGCCGTGCCCTTTGACGCCGACTTCCTCGGCGCCGTCCTTCACGACTAGCGCGTCTTTCTGCGACCAGTCTTTCTGGGACGGGGCTTTTTAGCTGCTTTCGGATGCCGGCTCGCTCCACATCGGGAGCAGTCAATTTGGGACGGGGCTATTTTAGCTATCCCTGCCACTAATCGGCCAAACCTTTCGCTTTACCTGCAAGGGCAGCTAAAATAGCCCCGTCCCAAATTGACTGCTCATATAGTCAGCCCCGTTTTATGCGTGGTCGCGCCAGCTGCGGACACGCTGCTTCATGCCATCTATGTCGAGCACGCCTTCGGCAAAGCCCTTACGCACGAGCTCTTCGGGAACGAACTCATCGTAACGATCAAAGTAAGGCACCTCGCCGGGATAGACGAGCTCGATGGGATCGAAGTCCTTCTCGGCCTCGGCGGCGAGTACCTCAAAGAACGTCTCTTCGTCGGCCTTCATCTTAAACTGCATAAAGTACGGGCGCGACGGGTCGAGTCCGCGAAGGCCCAGCTCCGCGGCACATTTAATCTTGAGCATGCGCTCGAGCGCCAAAAAGGCATAGCTGCCCAACCAGGGGAAGAGCACCCAGGTGTCGCCGCCCAGGTTAATGAGTGGCCTAGTGCCCGCACCCGAAATCTCGGCCGTATGGCGAGCCTGCGCCAGACGGGCTCGCGCGTTGCCCATAAGGTACGGATACGCGGCATGTTCGTTGAGCGCTTTACGCATGCGCTCGAGTACATGCGTGTTGATGTCGCCGGGGCAGTCGCCAAAGTAAGCCGGCACACGGCCCTTGACCTGCGTAGCAAAGACGGTATGGCGCTTCCAGTCCACTTCCTCGACAATCCAGCAGTGCCCGGCGATGGCGATGCGTTCACCGGGCGGTGGGGGATTGACGATCGTGCCCAGCTCGGCCGACTCGCTGCGGACGGTGAACTCCTCGTTTTCCTGGAACACGGCGTAGAACTTAAAATTGTTGATGATGCGCTCGCCCGCGAGGCCCACGATGAGCCCGCCGCCCTCGGTGACCTGGATATGGTCGATCTTAATGAGGTGACGCAGCAGCACGCGATAGTCATCGGCTGAGACGCGATGGAAATAACTGAGCGTGAGCACGCGCTGGGCAAGTTCTGCCGGCGTGAGCTCTCCGGTGCTGGCAAGCGTCGACATAGTCTGGTGATAGAGCAGACTGTAGGGGAGTCGATCGAGCTCGGGCGGCTCGACCCACTTTTCCTCGCGATAGAGTTGTACGAGTGCGATGCCCTGCAGGAGCTTCCACGGAATGGTTTCGGGCATCATCGTGCGCGGCTCGGGCTCTTCCTCGCGCATGACAAACCACATCTCGGGCGGAAGGTCGCGGCGTCCCGTGCGGCCCATTCGCTGCAAAAAGGAACTGACGGTAAATGGCGCATCGATTTGAAACGCACGCTCCAGACGGCCGATATCGATGCCAAGCTCAAGCGTAGAGGTGGTGACGGTCGTCTGTGCCTGCTCCTCATCGCGCATGAGCTCTTCTGCCGTCTCGCGCAACGATGCCGAAAGATTGCCGTGATGGATGAGGAAACGGTCAGGCTCGTGTCGGCTCTCACAGTAGCTGCGCAGCATGGAACATACGGCCTCTGCCTCCTCGCGCGAGTTGGCAAAGACCAGACACTTGCGCCCGCGGGTGTGTTCGAAGATATAGCCCATGCCGGGATCGGCGTTGTCGGGTGCGGTGTCGGTGGGGTTGAGGAGCGCTTGCTCGGCGGCCCGGGGGATGTCGACTTCGCCCTCGGGGGCCGAGGAAGTGCAGCGGTTCCCGGAGCTAGCCTTACCCTGTGCCCGTTTGCGACGTTGACGGCGCTTGTCCTGTGTGGGCTGTCCGCTGTGGCTCGTGCCTTGGGTGTCGGCCGGCAGCGCCGTGGGTGCCGCTGCCTCAATGCGCTCGGAGGCAAGCACTTCGGCCTCTTGAGGACCCATGCTCTCGAATCCCCGCTGCTGTGCCTGGGGACCCGAGTTGTAGAAGTGCTCCATGGAGATGCGCCACACGCGGCGCGGTTCCTCAAAACGGGGGATAACGCAGTCACGTCCCGTTCCCTGTGAGAGAAAAGCGCCCGTGCGCTCGGGGTCGCCGATGGTGGCCGAAAGGCCAATGCGTCGAGGCTGCACGCCGGCCATGCGCGAGAGTCGCTCGATAAGGCAGAGCGTCTGCCCGCCACGGTCGCCGCGCATGAGCGAGTGGACCTCGTCGATGACCACATAGCGCAGGTCGCAAAACATGCGCGGGATCGCCATGTGCTTATGGATCAGGAGCGCCTCGAGTGACTCGGGCGTAATCTGCAAGATGCCGCTCGGCTTTTTGATGAGCTTAGCCTTGTGCGACTGCGAGACATCGCCATGCCAGTGCCAGACAGGGATATCGGCCTCTTCGCAGAGGTCGTTAAGGCGGACGAACTGATCATTGATGAGCGCCTTGAGGGGGCCGATGTAGAGGGCGCCCACGCTCGCGGGGGGCTTCTCCCAAAACTCGGTCAGGATGGGAAAGAAGGCCGCCTCGGTTTTGCCGGAAGCCGTGGATGCCGTCAGGAGCACATTGTCTTGTGTGTTAAAGATGGCATCTGCCGCCGCAACCTGAATGGAGCGGAGACTCTCCCAATCGTGGGAGTAGATGAAGTCTTGGATAAACGGGGCGTAGCGGTCAAAGGCGTTCACGGGGCCTCCTTTCAAAAGCGAATCTCTCAACGCGGCGGGCAGTGGCTTACTGCATGACTGCTTCAATGTTTGCCCAGATAAAACCTGCCAAAATAAACCTGTCCCTTTTTGGCAGGTTAGATGGCGAATTCGGCGAAGTTGCGGTCGGCGCCTGCGGTGCCGGTGTCGTCTGTTGCGGCTGCTGGCGCGTCACCGCCGACGCTTTGCAGCAGCTCGGCCACGTTGGCGTTGGGGTTTTGGCATAGGATGTCGAGCAGCTCGATAAAGTCACGAATGACTTCGCGCGGCGTCAGATGCGTGTCGGCTCCCACGCGACCGAACTCAATCTTGAGGAAGTCCACCAGGTCGTTCTCGGTAAGCGTGGGCGTCCAGCCAAAGTAGCCGGCGTGAATTTGCATGATTTTTTCGATCAGCACCAGCAACTCTTCGTAGGTGAGTGGCTGCAGACGGATGATGGGCGCGAGCATGTCTTTAAGGTCCTCGCGTGCAAAGCGGCCCTGAGCGAGTCGGCTGCGCAGGGCCTCGTAGGAGAACACGCCGCGGCGGCGGTCTTCGATGGAGGTTGGCGTGCCGCCCATGATCATGCCCAGGTACTGCGCCTTGCCCTGGAGCGTGTCGTTGTACATGGTCAGGATCTTCTCGTAGTTGTATTGGCGCGTGATCGCGTTGGGAATCTTATACAGATTCACGAGTTCGTCGATGAGCACCAGCATGCCCTTGTAGCCGCTGCAGACCAAAAAGCGCGCAATGAGCTTAACGTAGTCGTACCAGTCGTCATCGCTGATGATGGTTGAGGAACCCAGTTCGGCGCGAGCCTCGCTCTTGGTGCGGTATTCGCCGCGGATCCATTTGGTTATGCGGCTCATGGCCTCTTCATCGCCCTCGGATACGGCCGTGCGGTAGCGGCGGAGCATGCGGGCGAAGTCGAAGCCGTGGACCATCTCCTCGAGCGGGGCCAGTTGGGCATTGACGACCGACTCGTCGACGTCGGCACACGAGGCGACCCAGCGATCCAGAATAAGGTTGAGCGCACCGCCCTCGGGGCGCGTCTTGGTCGATATGTTGCGGATGAGCTCACGGTAGGTGGCAAGGCCCTGCCCCTGACCGCCCTGCAGGCGGCGCTCGGGCGACAGGTCGGCATCGGCGACGACGAACCCCTCGCCCATGGCGTGCGTGCGGATGGTCTGGAGCAAAAAGCTCTTGCCTGCGCCGTAGCGACCGACCAGAAACCGGAAGCTCGCGCCACCGTCGGCGATGAGACTCAAATCGGTGAGCAGGGCGCGGATCTCGACCTCGCGCCCTACGGTGATATAGGGAAGGCCGATGCGCGGGACCACACCGCCCTTGAGTGAGTTGAGAATGACGGCAGCGACGCGCTTGGGCACGCGGGGTGCTGCGGATGCGGTATCACTCATGGTCTAGGTATCCTCTCACGTCTGCTTCGTAATCCTCGATAATTTGCGGTCCTGCCGCGCCGAACTCGATAACGGTGTCTCCCACCAGGTCAAAGAGCGTCTCGTTGATGCTGTCGACGAGCATATCCTCGCTCTGGCCCGACCTCTCCACTGCCGATGTCGCTTGCGCTGTGTTTTGCTCGAGGAGCGCGCGAAGAAAGGCATCTTCGGCGGGCGCGAGTTTGTTCGTAGCTTCGGCAGACGCGGGCGTTGCGGGTGCGGGCGCAGACACGAGGAGCGGTGCCATGACGCCAAACTCTTCGGCGGAGACAGTCGGCTCGTCGGGTTCGTCTTGCTGAATGGTCATCTCGCCAGGTTCGGCAGTCATGCCGGGCGCAGACTCGCGGCCCGGCTGCTCGATAAGCGTTGCCTCGGCTTCCACGGGCATGCCGTCCTCGCGCTCCTCATCAATCAAAAGCGCTTCACGCGTTTGCGCGGCGGCGCTCCGAATGTGCCCCAGCTGGCTCAAATCGATATCGATCTTGATGGGCTGGTGTGCGGCATCCCACGAAAGCCATGCCACGATCTCGTCATCGATGATTTTGGCCAGATATTTGGGGACCTTCTCCTCCTTCAGGGGGTGGGCGGGGGCTAGGGCCAGGCGCAGACGTTGGTCGCAGGCGCGCATCATCTCACCAAGCTTGCTGCTCTTTTGCCTGCTGCCGTGAATTCGCATGCATTCCCAAAAACCGTTTTGGCAGCGGTAGATATGGATGGGGTCAAGGCGGTATTCGCAGTCCTCGTGGCGCTCGGGCGCAAAGAACACGGCCGAGGCAAACATGGTATAGGGCATGGCCGTCTCCTCCCCAAACAAGCTCGCCACGATACCGGTCTTTCGATGCGTGTCATAGTAGCGCGCCATGCGGACGTACACGGCACATGCCACGTGGCGTAGGTCGCGATGGTGGCTGCGATCGAGTCTAGAGTTATCGAGGTTATACGTGGAGAGGGCGTTGATAGCGGCCATGAGTCGCTCCTCGCCCGCCTCGTCGGGCGGGAGGGGGAGCGTAGGCTCGGAGGTCTTGCGACGCGCAGGCGCCAGGTCCGACGGCGTCGGTGCAGGTGCAAGGTCTCGAGCCGCGCGCCGCAGCTCGATAAGGGCGTTATCGAACATGACGGTTTTAGAGTCGCGAAGCAGTTTGGGGTCGAGCCCGTGGAAAACGGCGTAATCTTGCAACCACACGCGTGCAAACCGGTCGATGCCGGGCTCGAAGGCACGATAGGCGTTCCAAAAGGCCTTGATCTTGCTAAAGCCATCGAGTGGGTCATCTACGCCAATGCCGCAGATCAGCTCATAGAGATACAGGAAGGCAAAGGACGTAGACGTTTCCTCGACAGTTCCGCGGCGCACTTGGGCACGCCAGGTAAAGTAGCCGCGCAACTGTCGATCGCTCATGGCATTGTAGGTGGGAAAGTACGACTTAAAGGTGCCGTTGTAGGGACAATCGTCCTCGAAGTCGGCCATCAGCAGGCCTTGGCGGTAAAAGAGCTCCGCCTCCGATAGCCAACGTCCCGCGCCGCCTTTGGGATCATCTTGCCAGCGTGATATCTCGCGCATCTTGCGGTACTGGTCGGGGAGGAAGTTCTGCATCTGTCGACCGGTCTTGAGAATCGGCTCGTCAGCATAGATTTCGTTTGAGAAGCGGGCGGACTGATGGGTCCGGGCCTCGGCCATAATGCGCTCGATGAGCATCTTGACGTCCCGGTCGGCCACCGCTTCTCCTCTCCTAACGCAGCTTCGGTGACCTCATATCATAGCACAGCATCAAACAGGTGTTCGAGAAACCGCTACGTAGATAGATTTAGAACAAGAGGGCGTAGATGACCGCCACGACGACGGAGGGGAGCATGTTGGCCGTGCGGAAGGTCTGAGGTCGAATAAGGTTAACCCCAACACAGAAGATGAGCATAGAGCCCACAAGCGAAAGGCTGTCGAGGGCTGCGGTGGTCATGATGGGGGAGAGTGCGCCGGCAAAAAGCGTGATCGTGCCCTGGAATACGGCAACGGGCAGGGCCGAGAAGATGCAGCCGCGGCCAAGCGAGGCCGTCATGGTGCAGACGATGATGCAGTCCAGCGCGCCCTTCAGGGCAAGCGTGGACCAGTCGCCGAGCAGACCGTCCTGAATCGATCCTACGATGGCCATGGCACCGATACACACGGTGAGCGATGCCGAGACAAAGGCGTTGGTGAACTCGTTGTCGCCTTCGCTGCCGGTTTTGCGCTTGAGCCATTCGCCGAGGTTCTCGATGGCGGCCTCCAGGTTGATGGCCTCGCCGATGAGCGAACCGAGGGCAAATGAGACGATAAGCATGGTGGTGCCGGTGGTCGCCAACGCCTCTCCATCGATAACGAGCATCTTTTGCATGGTGCCGCCCAGGCCGATAAACAGAACACACAACCCCGACGCCTTCATGAGCGTGTCTTGGATGCGAGGCGTAATGAAGCGCCCACCCATAAGGCCAAGCAGACCGCCCGCGATCAAAAGCGCGACGTTGATGATCGTTCCTAAACCCGGCATGAACCCTCCTGTAATTGATGCCAACGCGGCAATCGTAGCAGAACGGGGAGGGGGCGCTCAGTATCCGAGCCAAGCGGCGGTTAGCGGTCTAGGACAGGATGGGGCTAAAGTCGAAGCGCAGCGTCATGAGGTGCTGTGGGGATTCGATGGCTGCGGCAATGATGTCGGCATCTCGTGCGCGATCGAACCCTTCAAGTTCCATTTGATAGGGGACGTCTTCTTGGATACCGATGCGACGAGGAACCAAAAGCTTGGTTCCGTCGAATTCTTCGGTTCGCGTTCCGTCTGCTGCAACGGAATAAAGGTGTAACTTGGCGGTCGTTGTGGCATCAAGTGCCGAGATGGCTTGGATATCGTTCGATGCGCTCTTAGCTCCCACTGCTGTAAGTGCCGTAGGCGCGACGAC
Organism: Collinsella sp. LCP21S3_A9; assembly: GCF_052118785.1. Lineage (NCBI taxonomy): Bacteria > Bacillati > Actinomycetota > Coriobacteriia > Coriobacteriales > Coriobacteriaceae > Collinsella > Collinsella sp. LCP21S3_A9. The sequence continues at coordinate 63,510 of NZ_JBQKGN010000010.1, forward strand.
TTCTCCCGAAGGCAAAAAGACGAGCTCGACGGTGTTGGGGAATGCGATGAGGATATTTTTGCGGCGGGGCGCATTGGCAGCGACTGGCTCAATGCTTGCAGCATCGACGGTTTCCGTGTGGTCGAGCGCGACCATCATGCAACAGTTGCCTTCGTCGACACCTGGGGGAGCGGCAAAGTCCAGGCCGTCTTTCGGTTGGGAATCGCCTAGTTCGGTGGCGCTGCCGCTTGGCTTCTCGAGAGGAACCGCAGCGTTGTCTTCTGATGATGCATCGTCAACATGTGCCGGTGCGTCTGCGACCTCGTCTTTGGGGGATTTGTCATTATCGCTCGATATAGGAGCGGCAATCTCGACGGACCCCACTCCGTGCCATGTCATTTGGAGCAGCGCCGGATCGGCGAGAATGCGCTGCACGCCCGGCTCCTGGGCATCGATATTGATGGGGGCGGGTTCTGATCCGCGCGTGAGGTTAAGCGAGCCCTTCTGCCTGGTGCTTTGAGCCTTTTGGTCGTCCGCGTCGCCAGCGTAGAACAGCAAAGGCGCATCTCCCGTTGCGATGGCTTCGGTGTCCGCCTTGGTCAGCCGCAGCGACGCCGTAAAGGAGATGATGGGCTGCGCGCCATCGACATTCGAGGGAACGCAGCCCAGGCATACACCCCCTTCTTCTTCATGGGCCGCGCTGTCGAAGACGACCTTTGCCCCGTTCGCCGAGTCATCGACCGAGGCAATATCGATGCGCAGCTCTAAGTCGCATGGATCGCCATCGGCGTCGACTGCAGCCGATTTCCATGTGCAGATGGCGCAACCTGTCTGGGGGCCGTTCTCCTTGTCCGGTCGCTTGATATCCACGACTATCGAGTCGACCGCATTGCGGTGAAGGCATCCCGAGGTTCGGACCGTGGCATGTGCGAGCGAAAAACGTTGGCAGGCGACGATACCCGACGAATTCGCCGCGGGGTTCAGAGCTTGCGGTAAGGAGCTTGCCGTGGCGGGCGTCGCCCAAGCGGCGAGAGGCGTACCGCTCGCCAGTGCGCTGCAGAGTGCGGCAACGGGCAAAAGGTTTTTGGGTGCCATGGTTCTCCTATCTATTCCGCGTACTCCGGTCGTGCTTGGCTATTGGTTGCGTTTGATGTGCAGGCCAAGGCACGTCAGTCCTGCTCCCACCGTGGCGACGCCTACCGCAATGAGTTGCCGGGTGTCGCTCGTCTGGACGAGCGGCTCGTGACGGCTGCCGCGATTAAGGCCCGAAAGATCGACGGTCACTTCTGTGGCCGCTTGCGCTTGCTCTTGTTGAGCAAAGGCCATTGCGGGTGCGGACGCTAAGATGCTGACGATGGCGGCCAGTGCAATCGCCTTAGGACGTGGCGTGCGCACCGGGCTCGACCGTCCAGGTGATGCTTGCCACTTGATCTCCCGTACCGGTGGCGTGGTAGATGTCACGCGTGACGCGGGCGACGTGGCCACTCACATTGAGCCTAATTTTGTCCGTTCCGTCGCCAATGTCCTTGTACTTCATGTCGAAGCTTGCGTCTTTGGAAAGATCGAGGCCCGTAGTCTGAGTCGCCGAGCTGGCATCCTTTTCTGCCGTATCGGGGCCAACCTTAAAATCGATGGAGTTCTGGGCCGAGCCCGTCTTTGCGTCTGCAACGATTGTCCAGTCGTTCTGGGCCGTGACCTTCATGTTGGTGACGTGGATGCCATATGCCGAGAGGTTGTCGATGGTAATCGTCTCGTCGGAGGGTCCTACAAGCGTTCCGTCGGCTTTGGCGGCAAAGGGGATGACCGTTGGCGCCTTAAACGAAACATTGCTAATATCGGCCTTCACCGTCACATCGGTGGTTCCAACGCGCACCTCTGCCATGGCCGCCGTTGGCGCGGCGCCCATCGCAAGTGCGAGCGTAAGCCCTGCGCCCACGGCGAGTGCCCTGGCTCCGCTCAGGTTCATGGGTGTGTTCATAATCGATCCTTTCTGCTCGTCACGGACTGTTTCCGTGATGGTTGGACGAATGGGGACAGGGTGCTGCCCCTGCGAGCGCGTCGGCCACTAGCCTTCTGCCTGTGCCACCCGCACTTTGACGCGCGTCGGATTGCCGTGGGTGTCGTAGGTCTTGGCATCGAGTGCCTGAATCTCGATATATGCCTCGCCTTCTTGGATATCGCCGGCGGGGCAGGTCTCAACCGTCTTGCCGGCTTCGACCACACCGGACTCATAGATGGTCTCGTCGTTTTGAATCACGCGGAAGCGCTGGGGAAACTTGTTGTCTTGGACGTTTTGCACGTTGACGCGCAACTTGCCGCCTTCCTGCAACTGTGCGACCGGCGCGACCGAGATCGTCATCATGTTGTCGCGGACGATGGCGTCGAGCTCATCCTGGATTTCTTGGCGCGATTTACCTTCTGCCGTCGTGACTGAGGCGCCCGCTTCGGGCACGGGCTGCGACTGCCAGGCGTATAGCCCTACGGCGATGAGGGCGCAGACGACAGCCAGGCAGACAACGACGAGTTTCTTGCGACGCCCCAGTCCTGCAAGGCGGGGCGGCTTCTTCGCACTCATGCGGCGTCCTTGGTGGAGTAGACACGTGCGAACGTGGACGGGTCCGCTCCAAAGAGCATGTGAAGCATCAGGCGGCGCGAGTAGATGAGCTCGTCGAAGTCGTGAGGGAGCTCGATGTTGTGGATACGCGCGATGTGGTGGGCGAGCGCCGAGAACGACTCGGGGTCGCAGATCACATCGGTGGTGACGTGGTAGACCTCCGTACCTGGAAATGCATCTTCGTCGAAAGGCAAGAGATAGGGGTCGTCATCGACTTCGATGGCGAAACCGTATTGGGGCCAGTAATATGCCATGGAAACCTCCCTGCTCTGGGGCCAAAACTACTATTGGTTTGGCTGTCGATGCCGACCGTATCAGCCGCAACTTGCCCAATAACTAACCAATTGCTTGACGAGCCGATATCTCCGCAGGTAAAAGCATGTGAAAAAAATCTCAACTATTTTTGACTGATAAATGCACATGTTGTGGCTGCGCGGCAACGTGTGGCAAAAGTGTCGCTTGTCTCGAAAATCCCACCGTTCGCCGAATTGCGCGAACGTTAAAAACGTCAATTATGGAGACGGTCTCGAACATGTCGGTGAAACGATGCGGTAACATTTCCCTGCAAACACTGTAGTTAGCTAAAGGGGGAGTTCGCGTGTCTGCAACCATCAAACCCTTCACCGACGAGTTCGAAGAGTATGGTCGCGATGAGTCTCGCACATCGGGCGAGGCCTCGAGCATCTCGTTTCCGACAACGGAGGACGAGGTCCGCGCCATTATGGAAAAGCTCCATGCCGAGCGTGTCCCGGTGACGGTTCAGGGCGCCCGGACCGGTCTTGCCGCCGGCGCCGTGCCTCATGGCGGTCACATTCTCAATACTTCCCGCATGAATCGCTACCTAGGCATTCGCCGCGATGAGCAGGGCCGCTTTCTTTTGCGCGTGGCGCCCGGCGTCGTGCTGTCTGAGCTGCGCAAGCAACTGGGCAAGAAAGTGCTGCCGACTGCCGGCTGGGACCAGGCATCGCTTGAGGCCTACGAGGAGTTCCAGGAAGCTCCCGAGCAATTCTTTCCTACCGATCCCACCGAGGCATCTGCCTGCCTGGGCGGTATGGCGGCATGCAACGCTTCCGGCGCCCGTAGCTACGCTTACGGCCCCATGCGCCCTCACGTCACGGGCCTTCATGTCGTGCTGACCGATGGCGACCTGCTCGAGCTTCACCGTGGCGAGGTTTTTGCACAGGGTCGTCGCCTTTCGCTCGTCACGGTGCAGGGCCGCACGCTCGAGCTCGACCTTCCCGACTACACCATGCCCAAGACCAAAAATGCTTCGGGCTATTTCGTTGCTGACGATATGGATGCCATCGATCTGTTTATCGGTGCGTGTGGCACACTCGGCGTCATCACCGAGCTCGAGATTGCCCTGCAGGCGGCGCCTGCGGTCGTTTGGGGCGTGAGCTGCTTCTTTGACAGCGAAGACAAGGCCGTGTCCTTCACCGATTCTGTACGTCCCGTCCTGTCCCACGCGGCTGCCATCGAATATTTCGATGCGGGTGCCCTGGATATCCTGCGTCGTCAGCGCGAGCAGTCGACCGCGTTCGCCTCGCTGCCGGCGCTCGACAAAGACGCCAAGGTCTGTGTCTACGTGGAGCTCGACTGCGACGACGAAGCCCAGGCGACTGAGGAGCTGTATCACTTGGGGTGGGTACTGGAGCTTGCGGGCGGCAGCGACGATGCGACATGGGTCGCGCGCACCGAGGTCGATCGCGAGTGTCAGCGATTCTTCCGCCATGCGGTGCCCGAGAGCGTCAACATGCTCATCGACGAGCGTCGCCGCACGGACCCCACCATTACCAAGCTGGGGTCGGATATGTCGGTGCCCAACGCACACTTGGCCGATGTCATCGCCCTTTATCGCCGCACGTTGGCCGAAAGTGGGCTTGAATCTGCCGCCTGGGGGCACATCGGTAACAACCATCTGCATGTGAACATTCTGCCGCGCGATGCGCAGGATTACCGCCGCGGCGGAGAGCTCTTTGCCCAGTGGGCTTCCGAGGTCACGGCCATGGGCGGCGCCGTCTCCGCCGAACACGGCGTCGGCAAGATCAAGGCGGGCTTCTTGGAGACGATGTACGGTCACGAGGCCATGGTCGAGTCGGCGCGGCTCAAGCTCCAGCTCGATCCTGCCGGGCAGTTGGGCCGCGGTAACCTGTTTTCGGAGAAGCTCTTGGATGAGCTCGTCCAGAAAGGGGGCGCGTGAAGATGAGCGATTTCCATATGGTGGTGTGCGTCAAGGCGGTGCCGGGCAGCACCGAGGTCAAGATGGACCCCAAGACCAATACCATCGTGCGCGATGGCAAGCAGGCGGTCATTAATCCCTTTGACGCGAGCGCTTTGGAATGCGCGCTGGCGCTGAAGGACGACTTTATCGGCTTTGGCATGGACGTGCGCGTAACGGTGGTGTCGATGGGCATCCCCGCGACTGAATCGCTATTGCGCGACTGTATCGCCCGAGGCGCCGATGACGCACTGCTGCTAACCGATCGCGCCTTTGCAGGTGCCGATACCCTGGCAACCACCTATGCCCTCAAGTGTGGCATCGAGGCGCTCGACGAGGACTTCGACCTGCTCATCTGCGGCAAGATGGCGGTGGACGGCGATACGGCCCAGATTGGTCCCGAGCTTGCCGGTGCCTTCGAGATTCCCTGCGTGACCGACGTGAGCTGCGTGCAGAGTGCGGGCTTTACGACCTGTGGTTCACTGGCGCTTGTTCACGGCTGCGATGCCGGCGAGGAGACGGTCTATCTTGAGATGCCGTGCGCGATGACGACTGCCAAGGAGATTGGCCAACTGCGTATGCCGAGCATCGCCGGTATTCGTGCGGCCGAGGAGGCGGACGTGCGCGTGGTCAACGCTGCCGACGTGAACGCCGACCCCGCGCGCTGCGGTCTTGCCGGCTCGCCGACACAGGTCGTGCGATCGTTTGTGCCCGACCGCGACCAAACGTGCGAGGCCGTTGACGGAACGGCGTCCGAGCAGGCGGCGAAACTTGCCAAGATTATCGAGGGGATGGCATAGATGAGCGGACTGATTATCGATAGCGAAGCCTGTATCGGCTGTGGTCGCTGCGTTCGCGCCTGTGCCTCGGGCGGCATCGTAGTGGAAGGAGAGCGGCCCAACCGTTGCGCCCGCGTAACCGACGGCTGCATCCTATGCGGCGGGTGCGTCGACGCTTGCCCCGTCAATGCCATTTCGATCGAGCGCGACGAGGCCGCCGGCGCGGTTGACCTCGATGCATATCGAGACATTTGGGTATTCGCGCAGACCGACGAGCACGATACGGTGGCTCCCGTTGCCTTCGAGCTCATGGGCAAGGGCCGCGAGCTTGCGGATACACGCGGCTGTCGCCTGGTGGCGCTGGTCGGCATGGGCCCCGAGGGTTCTCTCGGTGACCTGGGGCATCTGGTTTGTGCCGGTGCAGACGAGGTCCTGATCTGTCGCGACGAGCGTCTGCGCCAGAACGATGCGGAGGTCTACGCTCGCCTCATCTGCGATTTGGTGGCAGAGCGCAAGCCCGAGGCCATTCTGTACGGAGCGACCGCCTTTGGCCGCGAACTGGCACCCGGCGTTGCCGTGCGTTTGCAGACGGGCCTTACGGCTGACTGCACCGTGCTTTCGATGGATACGGAGACGGGGCTGCTGCAACAGACGCGTCCGGCGTTTGGCGGCAACCTGATGGCCACCATCGTCTGCCCCAATCATCGTCCCCAGATGGCAACGGTGCGCCCCGGCATCTTTAAGGCGCCCGACTTTGACTACGGCCGCTCCGGCACGATCACCCAGATAGCACTTGCGGATGATGCTAAGGCTCGTGTCGAGATCTCGATTCCCGCCGAGGAGTGGGGACAGCAGGCTTCAATCGCCGATGCCGAGCGCCTGGTCGTGGTGGGTCGCGGCATTGGTTCCAAGAAAAACCTGCCGCTGATGCGAAGGCTCGCCGAGACTCTGGGAGCCGAGCTTGGCTGCACGCGACCCGTCGTGGAGGCCGGCTGGTTGGAGTATCGCCATCAGATTGGCCAGACGGGCATATCGGTTTCGCCCAAGATGCTTGTGAGTATCGGTGTTTCGGGCGCCATCCAGCATCTTGCCGGCATCGGTGGGGCGGAATGCATTATCGCCATCAACGAGGACCCGGATGCCCCCATCTTTGGTGCTGCCCAGTACAAGGTTGTCGGTGATGCCGTCGAGGTCGTCGAGGAGCTGCTAGCCCAGCTTGAGCGCTAGGCGCTCGCCAGCCAGTCGCGCATCTCTTCCCTAAGACGGCTCCAGGTTGCCTGTGTGGCGGGGTCGGTAAAGGGCTGGGTAATACCAAAGGGCGCGTCGAGCAGGCGGTAGATATCGCCCTGCTCGCGCGTCAGCGCTCGGCTCGCCGGATAGACGAGCTCAAACATAAAGCAGATGAGTCCTACTAGGTAGTCCGCGGGCTCGTCGCGTTCATCTCGTGCGACGCAGCGGTGCTCGTCAAAGGCGGCCAACGTCGGCGCCGAGAAGTGGCTGGCGAGAAATGCGTCCTCATCCACCTTGAGGATGGTGTCGACGGTGCTGTCGGCGATGGTGCGCATAATGTCGATTTTGTCGCCATCGCGCACGATATCGCAGAAGCACCGTGTACGCTCGTCGAGTTGTGCCGGCAGGCGAAAGTCACTGTGATAGGCGATGCTCGCGCGGATGAGCTCGTCTTCTGCCGGGCTGTCGATAAAGTCGCGGATACTTGTTGCCGCGGGCGCGTCTGCAGGGTTTTTGCCAAAGAGGACCTCGAAGCCCAACTTCGCATGGCTCATGCTCTCGGCATCCTTAAACGTGTCCCAGCGTCGCAGCTGCTCAAAGCGGCCCATATCGTGCAACAGCCCACAAAGCCACGCCAGGTCAATGTCCTGCGGTGACCAGTCCTGCTTGCGTGCCACGGCATCGCATGCCTCGGCAACGTGGTACGTATGCTCGATTTTGAGCGCGATACGCGGATTGGCGGCATCGTAGGCATCGGTGTAGGTCCTGAAGGCCGCGATTGCCCCCGTTCGATCGATAGCTGTCATAATGACTTCCTAAAAAGCTGTGTCTTTCTGTGTCTTTCGATCCGGTGGCAATTGTAGGTGAACTCGGTTGCCGCCGGGCGATGATTCTGCCATGTCGTCGAATGCGGCTCGAAAAGCTTGTCGGGACGAGGAACGCCATGGTGCTCAAAATCGTTAAAACCGTCTGGCCGGTGATGCTTACCAATGTTGCGATAGGTGCGCCGTTGTCGATGTTCCCACCGCTATTGCGGGTTTTGTCTGCACATCGCTCTTTATTTGCCTGCTCTTTTCGCAGCGGCTGTCGGCGTCGTTGCGGTGGCAATCAAGACAAAGTCGATGTTGTGGTGCTGCGTCTCGGGTATCGGGCTCTATATCGTTTTGAGCCTCGTATAGGAGTGGGGTGCTTTTACCGTCCGGACCCCACGAATCGAATATCTCACCGAGCCGATCTGCTTCTTCTGGTACCATGGTCAAACTTTACTGTAGCAAAGCATGACGTGGGCTTTTGTTCTGCGTCGGCGGAAATGGGGGTTTCATGGCACAGGAAGCGATCGCCAACGAGCAAAAGAAATTCAAAGTACCGCGCATTCCGGGTGACATCATGATCTACCCGATGATCGTCGGCCTTTTGCTCAATACCTTCTGCCCGCAGGTCTTCGAGATCGGCGGCTTCTTTACCGCCGCCTGCCGCGGCGGTTCCAATACCATCGTCGCTGCGATCCTGTTGTTTGTGGGCGCCGGCATCAGCTTTAAGTCCACGCCGGGTGCCATCAAGACCGGCATCGTCGTACTGATTCCTAAGCTTGTGGTGGCAGCCGTGCTGGGCTTGAGCGTTGCGTATTTCTTTAATGACAACTTTTTGGGCCTGAGCTCGGTTTCCATCATCGGCGGCATTACGTTTTGCAACATGGCGCTCTACACGGGCATCATGGGCGAGTTTGGCGACGAGTCCGAGCAGGGCGCCGTGGGCATCCTGTTCTTCACGGCGGGCCCTGCGGTTACCATGATCATTCTTGGTGTCTCTGGTCTTGCCAACATTCCCGTTGGCACCATCATCGGTTCCATCCTGCCGCTCGTGATTGGCATGGTTTTGGGCAACCTCTTCCCGTTCATCAAGAACCTGCTGGTTCCCGGCACCAATCCTGCGATCGCCGTCATCGGATTTCAGCTCGGTGCGTCTATGAGCCTGTCGAGCTTTATCACCGGCGGCATTTCCGGCATCTTGCTGGGCCTTGTCACGTTGTTTGTCGTCGGTCCCATCACCTTTGCGTTCGAGCGCCTGTGCGGCGGTAACGGCAAAGCCGCCGTGGCTTGTTCCACCATCGCCGGCACGGCTATGACCACGCCGGTTGCTCTTGCCGAGGCCGCGCCGCGCTATGCCGATCTTGCGCCCACCGCATACGCTCAGATCGCCACCGCCGTCATCATCACGGCAATCATGGCTCCGATTCTGACCGGTTGGGTCGATAAGAAGTTCTGCCAGGGCAAGGAAGACCTGTCGCCCGCCGGTGTCGAGGCCATCGAGGAAGCCGTCGCGGCCGACATCGATGGCGAGTAGCCATCGGCGCCCATCAATGATGCTGGCGTGCAACTCGCGCCGTGAGAGCGCCCGGGCGCTCTGGTATTATTCCCTCATTCCCCTCTGTATTGGGGGAGTTATGGTGATGCGTGCGGCTCGGAGAAGCGCTGTCGGTTTGATGATGGGGAGATGGGCCTGGTGGTTAAGGCGCTCAAGATTGAGATATTCCTGCTAAGCATGATTGTTCTTATCGGGCTTGCCGTGCGGAGTCGTCGCTCCTTGTTCTCGAGCACCCAGCAGCTATTGTTTAGCATGCTTGGCTACACCTCTGCCGCGTACATATTATTCGATATGATCTGGGTGCTATTGGATGGTGTGGACGGCACGTTGGGCATTGCTGTCAACTGGATTTCCAACGCGGTTTCGTTTTCGCTCTTTGCCATCGTGTGTCTCATTTGGTTTATCTATTCCGAGACGGTGCAGGGTTCTCGCCTTTTGGCCTCGCGCTATAGGGTGGTGCTTGTAGCGTCGCCTACGGTTCTGGTGGTCGTGCTGGCGTTTACCAGTTACTGGACGCACGCCCTGTTCTATATCGATTCGCAGGGCGTGTATAGTCGCGGCTCTGCTTATATGATCCAGCCCATTGTCAGCTACTGCTACGTTCTACATACGTCCCTACATGCGTTTGTGCAATCTCGCAGGGTCGAGAGCCTGCAGACGAAGACCATCTATCGAACCTTGGCATTTTTCGCCATTCCGGCCCTGGTGGGCGGTACCTTTCAGGTCGTATACTCGGTGCCCGGCCTTTGTGTCGGCATAATGATTAGCATATTGCTGCTCTACATTGTCTTCCAGGAGCAGCTCATCTCGACCGACCCGTTGACTGGCCTCAACAATCGCAACCGTTTTGAGACCTATATACTGTCGCTCTTCTCAAATGTGGATCAGGCCGAAGACGTGTATCTGCTTATGATGGATGCCGACGGCTTTAAGCAGATTAACGATCGCTATGGACATGTGGAGGGCGACCATGCTCTTCAGGTCATATCCGCTGCGCTCAAAGAAGTCTGCTCGGCGTCTGGTAGCTTTATCGCGCGTTATGGCGGCGATGAGTTCGTGGTGCTTCAAAAGGCGATGGCGGAGCAGGATATCTTGCATCTGTGTGCGGCAATCAACGACGAGCTCGCGCGCGCCGAGGTTCCGTATCTGTTGCGGATGTCCATCGGCTACGCACGGGTTGGTGATGGCGTCGATACCTGGCAAGACTTGCTCCGTGCTGCCGACGCGGAGCTCTACCGCGTAAAGCGCGAGAAGAAGAAAGTCGGCGTCCAGATACGCTAAAAAAGGGGGCGCACGACCGTTGCGATGATCGTGCGCCCCTTCTGCGCTTTCGGGGACTAGTATCGGCTGTCGAAGATGCGCCTCGTCTTTTTCTCGGAGCGCGGCAGCTCACCGAGCGGTACGGCGGTCGCCTTGGGCGTGCAGCCGATCTTGGCCTTAAAGACGGCAGCCACTTCGCGCTCGCATGCATCGCGCTCGGCGCCCGTCAGCTCGCTTTCGAACAGTAGCTCGAGTACATCGCGACCGTTGACGGCCTCGATCATTACCTGGTACTCCGAGCTCGCTCCGTCGACGAACTTAAGAACTTCCTCGATCTGCGCGGGGAACATATTGCAACCCTTGACCTTGATCATATCGTCGGTGCGCCCGACCAGGGTGTCGATGCGCGGGTGGTCAAGGCCACAGGCGCATGTGCCGGGGATGATGCGTGTCAGGTCGTGCGTGCGGTAGCGGATAAGCGGTGCGCCTTGCTTGCGCAGGGTTGTAAGAACCAGCTCGCCCACTTCGCCGTCAGGAAGGACCTTGCCGGTCTTGGCGTCGACGATCTCGCAGTACACGTAATCGGACCAGATATGCATGCCGTCGTGCTCGCGGCACGAGATACCGATGCCCGGACCGTAAATCTCGGTGAGACCGTAGATGTCAAAGATCTCGATGCCCAGCTCGTTTTGGATGCGCTTGCGCATCTTTTCGCCCCAACGCTCCGAGCCGATGACGCCGCGGGTTAGGTGGAGCTTGTCGCGCAGACCGCGTTTGGTGATTTCCTCGGCCAGCAACAGGGCATAGCTCGAGGTTGCCGTGATGACGGTCGATCCTAGGTCCTGCATCATCTTGAGCTGCTTTTCGGTGTTGCCGGGACCCATGGGAATGGCCATGGCGCCTAGGCGTTCGCATCCCAGCTGAAAGCCGATACCCGCCGTCCACAGTCCGTAGCCCGGGGTAATCTGGATGCGGTCCTGCGCGGTGATGCCGGCCGTGCGATAGCAGCGGGCGAACATATCGGCCCAGTCGTCCACGTCCTGTTTGGTGTAGGGGATGATCACGGGCGTGCCGGTGGTTCCGGATGAGCTGTGGATGCGAACGACTTCTTCGTCTGGTACGGCCTGGATGCCAAGCGGGTACGCCTCGCGAAGGTCCGCCTTCTCGGAAAAGGGCAGCTGCTCAAATTCTTCTTGTGTGGAAATGTTTGCGATGTCAATGCCATCGAACTTTTTGGCATAAAACGGCGAGCGGTCTTTAAGGGTCTGGAACTGCTTGGTAATAAGCTCAAGCTGCGCGGGCTGCATCTTCATGGTTTTGTCCTTGCGTTAACGGGAGGCGAATGCGGAGATGGCGGCAACGGCCACATCAATGGCGCGGTCATTGAGTGCGACAAATTGGGACCGCACGCTGGCGTGCATGGCTGCGCGAAGTTCCTCGACGGTGAGCCCCAGGTCGCTTATGGCGACGGCGCTTGCCAGCAGCGCGACGTTGAGCGCTTTGGGCGAGCCGATCTGCTTAATGAGTGCGGTGTCGTCGACCAGCAGGCAATTGGGGACAGTCTGCCGCAGGTACTCTAGAAAGGGCTTGGAGCTATAGGCGTCACGCGAGAGCGCCGCCGTTACGGGTTGCACGCTACTCGTAGCACTTACCAAGGCGCCGCCGGGACGTAGATAGCCCAGGCAGCGCACGGCCTCGGCGGGCTCAAATGCAATGATGAGGTCGGTCTCGCCGTGGGCGATAAGCGGCGCGTCGATGCGGGGCTCGTCCTGATTTGCCAGTCGGACATGCGATACGACGGAGCCGCCGCGCTGGGCCATGCCAATGGTCTCGGCGGTGCGCACCCGCCAATTTCGGGTTTCGGCTGCCTGCGCGAGCAACTTGGCGGCAAGGACGGTGCCCTGGCCGCCCACACCGGTAATCATGATGTTGAGCATTAGGCCTCGCCTCCCTTCGCGGCCTCTGCGTTTGGACCGATGGCTCCAAACTTGCAGACCTGCGTGCACAGGCCGCAGCCGTTGCAAAGGGTCGGGTTAACGCGTGCACGTCGTTGCTCGGCGTCCCAAGAGATAGCGGGGCAGCCGATCTGCGTGATGCAGCGTTTGCAGCCCGTACAGCGGCTCTCGTCGACGCAAAGCGCGGGTTTGGGCTTGCTCAGCGTAATGCAGAGGCCCTCACAGATGAGCGCCGAGGGGCCTTCGTGCGTAATGGCGCGTCGGGCGGCTTCGGTTGTCTGGGCTAGGTCAAACGGGTTGGCATGTTCGATGCAGGTGACGCCCAAGGCGTGCAGCACGGCCTCGATTTTGATGGGCTGGGACTTGGTACCATCCAAACGCAGGCCGGTGCCTGGATGAGGCTGGCCGCCCGTCATGGCGGTGGTGGCGTTATCCAGCACTATGACAGTGATGTCGTGGCCGTTGTAGACAGCGTTGGCGATGCCGGTCATGGCACTGGCAAAGAACGTGGAGTCGCCCACAAAAGCGATTTGCTTTCGCGCGGGTTCGGCAATACCTAGGCCCTGGGCCATAGTGATGCCGGCCCCCATGCACAGGCAGGTGTCGACGGCATCGAGCGGGGCGGCGTTGCCCAACGTGTAACAGCCGATATCGCCCGAAAGGACGGCGTCGGTAGCGCCTATCGCTTTGAGTGCCTGCTTGACGGCGTAAAAGCTGCCACGGTGCGGGCATCCGGGACAAAGTACCGGTGGGCGCACGGGGAGCGCGGGCGGCTTGGGAAGCGAAGCGTCGGCGCGTGGGGTAACAGCCTGGGCGGGGATGCCAAGGAACGCCGCCAGGCGCTCAACCAGATCGTCGACAGTGTTCTCGCCGCGACCGGGCATGGTGCCGTCGAGCTTGCCGTGCACGGTATATGCCGCGTGCGTACGGCCCGCTAGACGCAGCATCTCGTCCTCAAGGACAAAGTCGAGCTCTTCGACGACGAGAATTTGACCCAACCCTTCGGCAAAGCGCTCGGCAGCTGCAGTGGGGAAGGGATAGGGAAGGCCGACCTGCATCAAGCGATAGGGCGGCACGGCGATGTCTGCCGCGGCGGCGCGACGCTCGATAATCGCCAGCGCCTCGCACGTGTATGCATACGAGACGCCACCGGCCATAATACCCAGGCGCGGCGTGGCATCGCCATGGTTTTCGATGGGGTTAAACGCGTCTGCGGCCTTGCCGCTGGAGTAGGCGTCTGCAATCTGCGGCAGGCGCTCGTTAACCTCGCCATGGGCGGCAAACGAACGGCGCGGGAAGATAACCCATTTGGGATCCTTCTCAAAGGTGCCAGCGGGATGTGCGACGGTATGCTCGGGTACCTCCAAATAGGTTGAGGCGTGACATACGCGGGTGGTGGGGCGCACGATAACGGGCGTATGGTAGCGCTCCGAGATTTCAAATGCCTCTTGCATCATCGCGTAACCCTGCTCCAGATTTTGCGGATCGAGCACGGGGATCTTCGCAAATGCGGCAAAGCGGCGCGTATCCTGCTCGGTTTGAGAGGAGATGGGGCCGGGATCATCGGCAACAAACAGCACCAGACCGCCCTTGATGCCCACGTAGTTGAGGCTCATGAGCGGGTCGGAGGCAACGTTTAGTCCAACTTGTTTGCAGGTAAAAAGGCAGCGCGCTCCTGCATACGATGCGCCTGCCAGCACCTCGAGCGCGGCTTTTTCGTTGGTCGACCACTCGACGTGGACACCCTCGGCACTACCTTGGGCCTTGAGTTTGGCAACTGTCTCGACAAGTTCCGTCGACGGCGTGCCCGGGTAACCGGCGACCACGCGAACGCCCGCCGCAAGCGCGGCATACGCAAAGGCCTGGTTTCCCATAACCAGTTTCTTATGCATCTGTATCCCCTCGATGTCGCCGGCGCGTTACGGCAAGACGGCGTCTGTCGCCGCGACTCGGTACGAAATCAACGAGATACAGTGTACTCCATTAAGCTAAAGCGAGAGCTGCCCTTTTCCAAACGGGGTGGTTTGTTAGGCCTTTTTAGGTTTGTTGACAATGATGATGCCACTGCAGACCAAGAGCAGGGCCACAATTACGGTAACGGGGCTCGTGCCAGCGCCCTCTCCGAGCAACAACGCGCTCAACAGCACGCCAAAGACCGGGTTCATAAAGCCAAAGACCGAAACGCGGCTAACGGGGTTGACGGCGAGTAGGCGGGACCACAGCGAGTACGCGACGGCGGAAATGAGCGCCATATAAATGATGAGCGCGATGGCGGGGGCGATTTCGGTGGGGAATAGCGCGCCGCCCATCAAAAACCCGATGGCGGTGAGGACCAAACCGCCGACCAAAAACTGCCAGCCGGCGAGCAAGACGCCGTCATGCTCGCGCGAGAAGATGCCAATGAGGCAGGTCGACAGGGCGCCCGCAATAGTGGAAGCCAAGATAAATCCCTCGCCGTCGAGTGTAAAGCCAAAGGTGCCGTCCGCACCCGAAAGGTTGACGAATGCGACGCCGGCAAAGCCCAGTACGCAGCCGAGCACCTTGGTCGCATCGAGCTTTTCGGTGCGAAACGCCAGAGCGGCAAAGAGGATGGCGAGGAAGTTGGCGCTGGCCTCGATGATGGAACTCGACATGGCGCTGGCGCGCGAGAGTCCCAGGTAGAAAAAGAAGTACTGCCCGATAGTCTGGAAGAGCGACAGGATGCAGATGGGCTTAATGTCGCGAGCCTGTGGAACGAGTGGGCAGCGCTGGGCCGTGCTCATCCCAACGATAACCAGGGCGCCGGCAAGCGTGAAGCGCAAGCCCGCAAAGAGCAGCTGCGAGGCGCTATCGTGCGCGGGGATGCCAAAGAGCTCATAGCCGATCTTGATGCAGGGGAAAGCCGACCCCCAGAGTGCGCAGCAGACGAGGCAGCCCAGGATGAGTCCGGGCAGGGTGGCGAGATACGGCTTGCGGCTTTCCATGATGTCCTTCCTGTATGCGCGAAGTAAAAAAGAACCCGCCACCGGGTGTGCCGGTGGCGGGTGTTGTTACCCGAGGGGATTGTACCCGATGGGAACGTATTTAAGCGAAGTAGGCTACGCCGCTCTCAAAGATCGGCATGAACTTATCGCCGGGGACATGCTCGGGCACGTTGCGGTACAGGTTGTCGCCGCGACGCTCGGCATGGCCCATCTTGCCCAGGACGCGGCCGTCGGGGCTCGTGATGCCCTCGATGGCGAGCGCGGAGCCGTTGGGGTTGACGGAGAGATCCATGCTGGGCTTGCCATCCTCGCCCACGTACTGCGTGGCGACCTGGCCGTTGGCGATCAGCTGGGCGAGCACTTCATCGTTGGCGACAAAGCGGCCCTCGCCGTGGCTGATGGCGACGGTGTAGGGGTCGTCCAGACTGCACTGCGACAGCCACGGGGACAGGTTGGACGAGATGCGGGTGCGCACCAGACGGCTCTGATGGCGACCGATGGTGTTGAACGTCAGCGTGGGCGCATCGGGCGTGGCGTCGACGATGTCGCCGTAGGGCACCAGGCCGAGCTTGATCAGGGCCTGGAAGCCGTTGCAGATGCCCAGCATCAGGCCGTCGCGGGCCTTGAGCAGGTCGCGGACTGCCTCGGTGACCTCGGGAGCGCGGAAGAACGCCGTGATGAACTTGGCGGAGCCGTCGGGCTCGTCGCCGCCCGAGAAGCCGCCGGGAATCATGACGATCTGGCTTGCACGGATGCGGCGGGCGAGCTCGTGGGTGCTCTCGGCGACGGCCCCGGGCGTGAGGTTGTTGATCACGAAGGTGTCGGCCTCGGCGCCGGCGGCGCGGAAGGCGCGGGCGCTATCGTACTCGCAGTTGTTGCCGGGGAACACAGGGATGATCACGCGCGGGCGGGCGATCTTGGCGCCGCCGTACACGTGGATATCCTTGGCGCGGAAGTCGATGGCCTCGACCTCGGGGGTCTCGCCGGCGCTGCGGTAGGCGAAGACGCCTTCGATACCGCTCTCCCAGGCCTCCTGGAGCTCGGCGAGCTCGATGACTTCGGAGCCGGTGTCGATGACATAGCCCTCGACGGTGGTACCCAGGGGCTCGACGACAACGCCGTCGGCGACCTCGGGCAGCTCGGCGTCCTCGGCGAGCTCGACGATAAAGCTGCCGTAGAGCGGGGTGAAGAGGCTCTCCACGTCCACATCTTCGGCAAGCTCGATACCGATCTGGTTGCCGACGCACATCTTAAAGAGGCTCTCGGCGCCGCAGCCGTAGCCGGGCGTGGAGACGGCCAGGGCGTCGCCGGTAGCGGTGAGCGCCTCGACGGCGTCAAACGCGGCGAGCAGCTGCTGGGCATCGGGGCGGTAGTCCTCGCCATAGGTGGCGGGGGCGATGCGAACGACGCGGTGCGTGAGGCCCTTAAACTCGGGGGAGACGGCGCGGGCGGCACGGCCCACGGCGACAGCGAAGCTGATCAGGGTCGGCGGAACGTTGAGCTCGCCGGCCTCGTCCTCAAACGAGCCGCTCATGGAATCCTTGCCGCCGATGGCGCCGGCACCCAGGTCGACCTGGGCCATAAGGGCGCCCAGGACGGCTGCCATGGGCTTGCCCCAACGTTCGGGCTCGGTGCGCAGGCGCTCAAAGTACTCCTGGAAGGAGAGGTAGGCGCGCTTGTGCTCAAAGCCGGCGGCAACGAGCTTGGCGATGGACTCGACCACGGACAGGTAGGCGCCTGCAAACTGGTCGGCCTCCATCAGGTAGGGGTTGAAGCCCCATGCCATAGCGCTCGCCGTGGTGGTCTCGCCGTCCACGGGGAACTTGGCGACCATGGCAGAGCTCGGGGTGAGCTGCGTCTTGCCGCCAAAGGGCATGAGCACGGTAGCGGCACCGATGGTGGAGTCGAAGCGCTCGGAAAGGCCCTTGTTGGAGGCGACGTTGAGATCGGTGACAAGCGAGGTCATGCGCTCGGCAAGCGTGGTGCCGGCCCAGCTGGGTTGCCACACGCTACGGGCACACACGTGGGCGACCTGGTGCTTGGGTGCGCCGTTGGAGTTGAGGAACTCGCGGGACAGATCGACGATGGCGACGCCGTTCCAGGCCATACGCATGCGCGGCTCGGCGGTAACCTCGGCGATGACGGTCGCCTCCAGGTTCTCCTCGGCAGCATAACCCATGAACTCCTCGACGTCACCGTCGGCGACGGCGCAGGCCATGCGCTCCTGGGACTCGGAGATAGCGAGCTCGGTTCCGTCCAGGCCGTCGTACTTCTTGGTCACGGTGTCCAGGTCGACATACAGGCCGTCGGCAAGCTCGCCCACGGCGACCGAGACGCCGCCGGCGCCAAAGTCGTTGCAGCGCTTGATCAGGCGGCAGGCGTCGCCGCGGCGGAACAGACGCTGCAGCTTGCGCTCGACCGGGGCGTTGCCCTTCTGGACCTCGGCACCCGAGGTTTCGATGGAATCGGTGTTCTGGGTCTTGGAGGAGCCGGTGGCGCCGCCGATGCCGTCACGGCCGGTGCGGCCGCCCAGCAGGATGATCTTGTCGGTGGGGGCGGGGCACTCGCGACGCACGTGGTTTGCCGGGGTGGCGCCCACGACGGCGCCGACCTCCATGCGCTTGGCCACGTAGCCGGGGTGATAGAGTTCGCTGACCTGACCGGTGGCAAGGCCGATCTGGTTGCCGTAGCTGGAGTAGCCGGCGGCAGCGGTGGTCACGAGCTTGCGCTGCGGCAGCTTACCCTCGAGCGTCTCGGAGACCGGGACGGTGGGGTCGCCGGCGCCGGTGACGCGCATGGCCTGGTACACATAGCTGCGGCCAGAGAGCGGGTCGCGGATGGCGCCGCCCACGCAGGTGGCGGCACCGCCGAAGGGCTCGATCTCGGTCGGGTGGTTGTGGGTCTCGTTCTTAAACAGGAACAGCCAGTCCTGGTCCTCGCCGTCGACATCGACCTTCACCTTGACGGTGCAGGCGTTGATCTCCTCGGACTCGTCGACATCGGTCATGACGCCGGTCTTCTTAAGGTACTTGGCACCGATGGTGCCCATGTCCATGAGGCAGACGGGCTTGGCGTCGCGACCGAGCTCGTGGCGCATCTCCATATAGCGGTCGAAGGCCTGCTGTACCACGGCGTCATCGATTGTCACGTCGTCCAGGACGGTACCGAAGGTGGTGTGGCGGCAGTGGTCGGACCAATAGGTGTCGATCACGCGGATCTCGGTGATGGTGGGGTCGCGGTCCTCATCGCGGAAGTACTGCTGGCAGAAGGCGATGTCCGCCTCGTCCATGGCAAGGCCGCGCTCGGAGATAAAGGCGGCAAGGCCGGCCTCGTCGAGTTCGCGGAAGCCGTCGAGCACCTCGACGGGCTGGGGCTCGGGGGTCTCCATGTACAGCGTCTCGGGTAGGCCGAGCGAGGCGATGCGGGCCTCGACGGGATTCACCACGTAGTGCTTGATGGCCTCGATGGCGGCTTCGTCCAGAGCGCCCGAGATCATATAGACCTTGGCGGAGCGCACGGCGGGGCGCTCGCCCTGGCTGATGAGCTGCACGCACTCGCTGGCGGAGTCGGCGCGCTGGTCAAACTGGCCAGGCAGGAATTCGACAGCAAAGACGGCGCCATCGCTTGCGGGGAGTTCGTCGTAGGTCACATCGACCTGGGGCTCGCTAAAGACGGTCGGCACGCAGGAGCGGAAAAGCTCCTCGTCGATGCCCTCGACGTCGTAGCGGTTGATGATCCTCAGGGCCTCGATGCCCTTGATGCCGAGAATTTCGGTCAGCTCGCCCTTGAGCTGCTGAGCCTCGACGTCGAACCCGGGTTTCTTCTCCACGTAAATACGAGAGACCATTGGTTCCTGCCTTCCTGATCGGTTGGGCGTACGGTGCGGTATGCGGCAGCGGTCGGTTTGCGGGACAAGCCTCGCGGTCGCCTTGAGCCACATGTTTGTAAACGTCACTATGATACGACAGCTCATGGCGTATTGAGGACGGCGAGGGTGCTACAGTGAAGCGCAAACAAGAGAAAGGCATCACATGGCATTCGTTTCGCTCGCTATCATCGCGCTTGTGGCTTTCGCAAGCCCCTTTATCGCATCGGCGATTCCCGGAAAGCCCGTTCCCGAGACGGTCTTTTTGCTCGTGTTCGGCGCGGTGCTGGGACCTCATATGCTCGGCGTCATCCATGTAGATGCCGAGGTCTCGCTTGTGTCCGAGCTCGGTCTGGCCTTTTTGTTCCTGCTTGCCGGCTTTGAGATCGACCCCAAGAACATCACGGGCGTCGAGGGACGCTACGGTATGGCGACGTGGGTCGTCACGTTTGGCATCGCCTGGCTTGCCGTGCGCTTTACCCCGTGGTTCTCGGTCAGCCATTTCGACGGTATCGCCGTGACGCTGGCGCTCACTTCGACGGCGCTCGGCACGCTCGTGCCCATCATGCGTGAGCGTTCGCTGACCGGCACGCGTGTGGGTGACTCCATCCTTGCCTATGGCACGTGGGGAGAGCTCGGTCCCGTGCTTGCCATGTCGGTGCTGCTCTCCGCTCGTACTGGTATCCAGACGCTCGTGATCCTTGGCTTGTTTGCACTGGTCTGTGTGCTGTTGGCCGTGGTTCCGAGCCGCTCCAAGCGCGTCGGCAGCCGCTTCTTTGCGTTTGTCGAGGAACGGGCCGACACGACGTCGCAGACGTTCGTGCGCCTGACGGTGCTCATCCTGGTCACACTCGTGGCATTTTCCGCCATCTTTGACCTCGACATCGTGTTGGGCTCTTTTGCCGCTGGCTTTGTCCTGCGCTATATCATCCCCGAGGGCAACCATACGCTCGAGACCAAGCTCGATGGCCTGGCCTATGGCTTTTTGATTCCGGTGTTCTTTACCGTGTCAGGCGCAAAGATTGACCTGACGGCCGTGGCGTCGCGCCCGGGTCTGCTCGTGGGCTTTATCGCGGCGTTGCTGATCATTCGCGCCGTGCCGATCCTTGTCTCTATGAGCATTTGTCCCGCGACACGTGACGTTTCGGCGTATGGCCGCATTACCGTGGCCCTGTACTGCACTACGGCCCTGCCGATCATCGTTGCCGTGACGAGTGTGGCCGTCAACGCAGGCGCGCTGTCGCAAGACGTCACCTCGGTTATGGTAGCCGCCGGTGCCATCACGGTGTTCTTGATGCCGCTGCTCGCGCAGCTCTTCTATCGCGTGGTCGATGCCGCGCCGGCCACTGCCGTGGCAGAGGTCGCCGAGCACCCTGCCGACGCACTCGATATCCTGCGCGCTCACCACGACCTAGCGAGCCTGCTCGCGCGCGAGCATGAGCTTTTGACCTCGCATGGCCATGGGCGTTCGCTCGACGGCATACCTACCCTTGATTCCATTGCTGACCGCCTCTCGACCGAGGCGGCAAGCGGCCACATCGATGCCCGTATCGTGGACGCCGCTCATTTGCTGGCTGAGAAGACCTATGGCGACGAGATCGACCCGTCCAAGCTGACTCCGCGTGAGCGCCGCCGCCTGGAGCGCGCCAAGCTCGCCGTGCGCGAATACCGCCGCCGCATGCTGGAGCTCTACGCGCGCGATGAAGCCCAGGACGACGACGGCAAATAACGAGATGCTTCCCCTAGGGGAAGCCGCGTCCCGCTTTAAAGACGGGACTGCGGACAAAAAGTTGGACCGTTGAGGTCCGGAACGGAGTCCGCATGGCATACAGTAGGAGAATGGTGGAGAGGGCCAGGGCGCTTCGCGGCGCCGGGCTCACCGTCATGGAGATAACCGAGATACTCGGCGGGCCCGGCAAGACGTCCGTCTG
>NZ_JBQKGN010000011.1:0-69458 GCF_052118785.1 Collinsella sp. LCP21S3_A9
CACTCGACGCGGGCGAGCTCGGAGACCGCCGAGGCGGTGCAGCGGACCGCCAGCCACGCCACCCAGTCCTCGAAGTCGCGCGTGAAGCGCGCCCCGTGCCGCGCCCAGGGGACGGCCTCGGTGCGCACGCCGTGCTCCGGGCAGCGCACCCTGCAGGGCGCGTACTCCAGGTAGCAGGCCGAGCGCGCCAGGTCCATCGCCCTCCACAGCCTGGGGGCCCCGCGGTTCGCCATGTCGTAGAAGTCGCAGGCCCTGCCGCATACGGGGCAGCGGCGCTGCTCGCGCTTGTAGGGCCGGACGCTCACGACGATGCGCTCGGCCTCGATGCGCGCGCCCAGGACGACCGTGCGGGCCAGACCGAGGGCGAGAAGTAGTAGACTCTTCATGCGTCACACCTCTTCGGTTGTCTGAATTTGGCTTAGCAATCATAGGCGGATGACGCGGAAACGGCCCCTCCCGGGGCCGTTTCAGTTCCAGATCGTTGTTTTCGCCCGCTGAGCTGGGCCTATGCCGGAATCTCTCCCACAGAAACCACCGAAGAGCCAAGTTTTTTGTGGACGACGGATTTTCCGGCGTGAGTTTTGAGCGCGAGGGGCTGCAAGCGATGTTGCAGGAAGTGGAAGCCGGACGAGTGGCGACGGTCATTACCAAAGACCTTTCCCGTCTTGGCAGAAACTATCTGAAAACGGGCGAACTCATAGAGATTGTATTTCCCGAAAACGGAGTACGCTATATCGCGATCAACGACGGAGTTGACACAGCGCGGGAGGATAACGAGTTTACCCCCTTGCGGAACTGGTTTAACGAGTTTTACGCCCGCGACACAAGCAAGAAAATCCGCGCAGTTAAACAGGCACAGGCGCAAAAAGGCGAGCGCGTCAACGGGGAATATCCATACGGCTATATCCCAGACCCGAACAACCGCCACCACCTTATACCCGACCCGGAAACCGCGCCGATTGTCAAACAGGTTTTCGCTATGTTTGTTAGCGGCGTGCGTATGTGCGAAATCCAAAAATGGCTTGCGGAAAACAAAGTCTTGACGATTGGAGCGTTGCGCTATCAGCGTACAGGACAGGCGCGGTATCAGCGGGCAATGATCGCCCCCTATACTTGGCCGGACAAAACGCTCTATGACATATTAGCAAGGCAGGAATATTTAGGGCATACCATAACCGCGAAAACTCACAAGGTATCCTACAAGTCGAAAAAGACCCGGAAGAACGAAGAAGAACAACGCTATTTCTTCCCAAACACCCATGAGCCGCTTGTTGACGAGGAAACCTTTGAACTTACGCAAAAGCGGATTGCTACCCGCCACCGCCCGACAAAAGCACCGGAGATTGATATTTTTTCCGGCTTGCTGTTTTGCGCTGGTTGCAGACATAAGATGTATTACCAACAGGGCGTAAATATCGAGCCGCGCAAGTTTTCCTATTCTTGCGGCGCATGGCGCAACAGGGCAAGGACAGGCAGCGAGTGTACCTCTCATTATATCCGCAAAAACGTACTTCTTGATTTAGTGCTGGAAGATATGCGGCGGGTTTTGCGGTATGTTAAGGAACACGAACAGGACTTTATCTGTAAAGCTACCGAGTACGGCGACATGGAAGCGAGAAAGGCATTAGCGCAGCAGCAAAAGGAACTTTTCAAAGCACAGGCGCGTATGACCGAACTTGACACGCTTTTCCGCAAGCTGTATGAGGACAACGCATTAGGCAGACTGACAGATGAACGGTTTGTGTTTCTAACTTCCGGCTATGAGGACGAAAAGAAATCCCTTGCCGCAAGGATAGACGAGTTACAACAGCAGATCGCAACCGTTACCGAGCGAAAAAGGGATATATCAAGGTTTATTCAGATTGTCGGGAAATACAGCGACATACAGGAATTGACCTATGAAAACGTCCATGAGTTTATCGACCGTATTTTGATACATGAATTAGACCGGGAAACCAACACCCGGAAAATCGAAATCCATTATAGCTTTGTCGGACAGGTTGATACCGAGCAGGAGCCGACGCAAGTTGTCAACCATGACCGCCGTAACATGGTTGATGTAAAAAGTATCGCTATCTAACCCCAGCAAACGGCAGGCCCCGCCGACCGATTGCAAGCGGTCGGCGGGGCCATTGTGGCTCTTGACAGCGGATTGGGTCATATGAGCGAAAACCCGCCAGAGCGAGCAAGGTGCCTTGAAGCAAGGCGGCATAGACCTTCTGGTCATGCCGCCGAAGCTGAAAGGCAGATTGCCGCTCTGGCGGGTTTGCAGCGTCAACCTGTTACACGGTTTGGTAAAACCGCGTAACTACAAGGCATTCGCGCAGCGCTTGCAGATATGCGCGTGACCGTTGTACTCGCCGACGGTGGTGCGATAGTTCCAGCAACGGTCGCAGCACTCGCCCTCGGCGGCCTCAATAGCGACGGAAAGCTCCTCGCCCTGGGTTAGCTCAACATCGGAGACGATGTAGAACTCGGCCAGATCGACGGCCTTGTCGCCGGTCAGCAGCGCATACATCTCGGCGGGAACGACCGCCTTGACGCGGACCTGCTGGCTCTTGGTGAAGGTGCCGGCGGAGCGGGCATCCTCAAGGGCCTTGGTCACAGCGCTACGGAGCTCGAGCGAGGCCTCGAGCACGCCCTCGAACTCATTGGCCTCGTCGACCGTGATGGGCGACTTGTACCAATCGAGCAGCGCGGCGTACTTCTGGTGATCGACGCAGCCGGCGGGCGCATAGGCCATGGCCTCGTCGACCGTGTAGGACAGGATCGGCTGCAGGTCGCGCATGAGCATCGAGAAGAGCTCGGCCAGCACGGTCTGGGCGCTGCGGCGCTCGAGCGAGCCGGGCTTGTCGCAGTACAGGCGGTCCTTCAGGGCGTCGAGGTACACGTTGGAAAGCTCGGTAACCACAAAGTCGTAGAGCGCACGGTAGGCGCGCGGGAACTCGTAGCTGGCGTAGGCGTCGTCGACCTCGGCCTGGACCTGGGTCAGACGGGCAACCATGAGCTTGTCGAGCGGCAGCAGGTCGGCAAAGGCGACGCCGTCGGTCTCGGGCTCAAACTGACCCTCGAGCTCGGAGAGCAGGAAGCGCAGCGTGTTGCGGAAACGACGGTAGGCATCGGACGTACGAGCAAGGATCTCGTGGTCGATGGAGACGTCGGAGCTGGTATCGACCGAGGCGACCCACAGGCGGATGATATCGGCGCCCATCTCGTCGCAGACCTTATTGGGGTCGATGACGTTGCCGAGCGACTTGGACATCTTGCGGCCCTGGCCATCGAGCGTGAAGCCCTGCGAGACGACCGCCTTGTACGGAGCGTGGCCGTTGGCACCCACCGAGGTGAGCAACGAGCTCTGGAACCAGCCGCGGTGCTGGTCGGAGCCCTCGAGGTACACATCCGCCGGGTACTCAAGCTCGGGGCGATACTCGCAGACGGCCTTCCAGGACACGCCGGAGTCCCACCACACGTCGAGGATGTCCTTATCGGCCTTGAGGTGATGGCCGCCGCACTTGGGGCAGACGCAAGCCTCGCCCAGGTAGCTCTCGGGAGCGTCGGTGAACCAGGCGTCGGAGCCCTTCTCGTGGAAGAGCTTGATGACGGCGTCGAGCGTGGCGTCGTTCATGACCTTCTCGCCGCAGTCGGCGCAGGTGTAGCTGGGGATAGGCACGCCCCAGTTGCGCTGACGGCTGATGCACCAGTCGGGACGCTGCTCGACCATGGCACCGATGCGGTTGGCCGCGTGGGCCGGATACCACTTGACGTTCTCGCGGATCTCTTTGCCAGCCTGCTCGCGCAAACCGGTCTTGTCCATCGAGACAAACCACTGGTCGGTAGCACGGAAGAGCACCGGGTGCTTGCAGCGCCAGCAGTGCGGATAGCTGTGCGTGATCTTCTTCTCGAGGACCAGGGTGCCGCGCTCGCGCAGGAACTCGATGATGTGCGGATTGGCCTCGTCGGTATCCATACCGCTGAAGCGGCCACCGGTACCAAACTCCTCGCCGGTGTAGAACTTACCGTCGTCATCGACCGGCATGCAGATATCGGTGATGCCCTCCTTGAGGCAGGCGAAGTAGTCGTCGACGCCGTGGCCGGGCGAGTTGTGGACGATACCGGTACCGTCATCGACGCCGACGTAATCGGCCAGCAGTGCCACGCCCTCGACACCGTCAAAGATCGGCTGCTTGTAGTGGATGTGGTGGAAGGTCTCAGCGGGAACCACATAGGGCTTACCGTCGACCATGACCGGGGTGTACTCCCAGCCAAACTCCTCACAGCACTTGGGAGCCAGGTCCTCGAGCATAACCTCGGCACGGCCATCGTGCTCAACGGCAACATAGGCGGCGCCGGGCTTAAGGGAAACGGCCTGGTCGGAGGGGATGGTCCACGGCGTGGTCGTCCAGATGATGAAGTCAACCGGGCCGTCGAAGTTCTCGAGACCGGCAGGCTTAGTGGTCATCTCAAAGCGCACGAAGATGGACGGGCTCGTCTCGTCGGAGTACTCGATCTCGGCCTCGGCCAGCGCGGTGTGACAGTGCTTGCACCAGTGGACGGGCTTATGACCGCGATAGATCATGCCCTTGTCGAACATGGCCTTGAAGACCTCGATGTCGGCGGCGTCATGCTGGTGATAGAGCGTCAGATACGGGTTGTCCCAGTCGCCAAGCACGCCCAGGCGACGGAAGCCGGCCTTCTGCAGCTCGATGTTCTCGACAGCGAACTTATTGCAAAGCTCGCGGATCTTAGCCGTGGAGGTCTGGTTGAACTTCTCGGTGCCGAGCTTCTCCTCGACCTTGTGCTCAATCGGCTGACCGTGGCAGTCCCAACCGGGGACATAGGGAACCTCATAGCCCTGCATCATCCAGTAACGGTTGATCATGTCCTTAGAGATCTTGTTCATGGCGTGGCCGATGTGGATCGGGCCGTTGGCATACGGAGGGCCGTCGTGCAGCACGAACTTCTTGTGACCCTTGTTCTTCTTTAGAACTTGCTCGTAGACCTTGTTGTCCTGCCAGTCCTTGAGTCGCTTGGGCTCGGACTTGGAAAGACCGGCACGCATGGGAAAACCGGTCTTGGGCAGATTCATCGTCTGCTTGTACTCGTTTGCCACGGTACCCCTTTCTTGTCATGGGCGCGCACGCCCTCTGGGCACCAAAAAAGCGCCCGTCCCTGCAAGCTGGGACGAAGCGCCACAAGACAGGCAGTCTGCCCGTAAAAGCTCTTCGCTTAACCACCCAGCTTAGATGCCCTCGCCCGCGTCGCCGCGCGCTCGCATCCGTTACTCGGCTGGCCTGTATCGACGACCATCTCGGCGATATCTACTAAGACGTGCCTGCGCGGCACGTCCGTTGGGACCGCAGCTCCGGGGTGATTTTCATCGGTCGCATGCACGGGTTCTCAGCGCTCCCCGCTCTCTGTAGCATGCGGACGGCCGACTACTCGTCCCCATCAACGCTTATGCGGAGTATGCTAGCACGTTCCGCGCCGACGAAAAACCCTCAACACTGGTTTTATACGTTCGAAATTTCTCGCGGATGTGGGCCTTCTCTAGGAGCAAAATACCTGAAAGCACTTTATCGGACGAAAGAAGGTTGCTATGCGCACGATCGGAATGAGCGACTATACCGTCGGCGAGGACTGCTTCGACGAGCTGCCCGGCGCGCTGGCCGAATACGGAGCGACCAAGGTCGCAATCATCGGTGGCAAGCGAGCACTGGCTGCAGCACTTCCCGGCATCGAAGCCGCGCTGGCAGGCACCGGCGTCGAGGTTCTGGAGACGCGCGTCTACGGCACCAACAGCACACGCGCCAATATCGCCAAGGTCGTAAACTCCCCCGCCTGCCAGGAAGCCGACGTGCTTATCGCCTGCGGCGGTGGCAAGGCGCTCGACACCGTGAAGACCGCAGCCATCGAGCTCAAGAAGATCGTCTTTACCGTGCCGACGATTTGCTCCAACTGCTCCGCCGCGACCGCCATTGCCGTTGTCTACAACGACGACGGCTCGCTCGAGGGCTATTCGTACCCCAACCGCCCCGCGCACATCTTCATCAACCCCAAGATCATCGCCGAGGCACCGGCAGAGTACTTCTGGGCCGGCGTAGGCGATGCCCTGTCCAAGCAGCCCGAGGTCGAGTACGCCACGAGCGCCAGAAATTTGGAGCACACCGCCGGTCTTGGCCTGGCACTCGCCCACACCTGCTCCGAGCCGCTGTTTACCTATGGCGTCCAGGGTCTTGAGGACGTGCGCCAGGACCTGTCGAGCGAGGCCGTCAAGCAGATCGCGCTCGACATCGTGGTCAACACGGGATATGTCTCGAACCTGACCAACCAGAACGATTACTACTACAACTCGAGCGTGGCACACGCGTTCTACAACGCCACTTGCAGCATTCCGCGTGAGGGCACCTACCTGCACGGCGAGGTCGTAAGCCTGGGCGTGCTCGTGTTGTTCGCCTACACGGGCGACACCGAGAACCTTGAGCGCTATGCGGCCTTTAACAAGCAGATGGGCCTGCCCGTGACGCTTGAGCAGGTCGGGCTTTCCGAGGCCGATATCCCTGCCCTGTGCGAGTACGCGCACGCCACCAACGAGTGGAAGCAGGGTAACCCCGAGCCCTTCACCGACGAGAAGTTCGCCGCCGCCATCAAGGCAGCCAACGCCTACGGCCACACGCTCCTCGCCTAACCTACCAAAAAGGGACAGGTTTATTTTGGCAGGTTTTATCTGGGCAAACGCCATTTCTAATTGGTGAAATAGTTTATCTCGACAGCAAATGGGGTAGCCATTCAAATGATGGCTACCCCATTCTTTTGCTATTCCAACATGCTCGGGTCAAATTCACTTGCGGGAATCACGCGATACCCGTGGTGCAGGAGCAGGTCGACGAAGACACCGTTGCCCGCGGTGAGCGTGCCGCTAAAGGTGCCATCGTAGACGCGACCTGCACCGCACGAGGGACTACGGTCCTGCAAGACGCACGCGGCGATCTCTTCCGGCCCACCCGCCTGCTCGCACATGTCGAGTGCGCGCTCGGCACCCAGGCGAAACTCGCGATCGACCGAGGCGCCCTCGTAGGTACGGACTTCGCCGTTCACAATCTCGGACGGCTTGCGCGGTGTGGGCAGGCCGCCAAAAACCTCAGGGCACACGAGGAGCACCTCGGTTCCCGTGCGCTCACAAGCCTCGACCAGCTCGCGATGGTAATTATCGAGCCCGTTATACTTGCAGCTCTCGCCCATCAAGCAGGCACTTACCACGATCTTCATATACAACCCTTCCCAAGCAAAACGCCCCATTTGAGATGGACACTCAAATGGGGCGATTGACACTGCGCAACTAGTATTACTGCTGCTTTGGCATCAGCGGATTCTCACGCGTGAGGAGATTCATAAACTCCTCGCCCGTGATCGTCTCCTTCTTGTACAGATAACGAGCCAGCTCGTGGAGCTTAAACTTGTTCTCCTTCAGGATCTGCAGGGCGCGGTCGTGCGCATCCTCGATCAGCTTGGCGACAATCGCGTCCACGCGCTCGGCCGTACCGGGGGCGCAGGTGAGCGACGTATCCTGGTTAAGGTACGCGTTCTGCACGGTACCGAGCGCCATCATGCCAAACTCATCGGACATACCAAAGCGCGTCACCATGTTACGGGCGAGCTTGGTGGCCTGCTCGATATCGTTGGCGGCGCCGGTCGTCATCTCGCCAAAGATGAGCTCCTCGGCTGCACGGCCACCGCAATAGACGGCGAGCTTGTCCAGGATCTCCTGGCGCGTGGTCAGGAAGCGCTCGTCCTCCTCGACCTGCATGGTGTAGCCCAGAGCACCGCTCGTGCGCGGCACGATGGTGATCTTCGTGACCGGCGCAGAGCCCTTCTGGCGAGCGGCAACGATGGCATGGCCGATCTCGTGGTAAGAAACGACCTGCTTCTCGTGGTCGGACAGCACCGTGGACTTGCGCTGCTGACCGGCGATGACGACCTCCACCGACTCCTCAAAGTCGTCCTGCGTGGCGCGCTTGCGACCCTCGCGGACGGCACGCAGGGCGCCCTCGTTGATAATGTTGGCCAGGTCGGCGCCCGAGGCACCGGGCGTGGCGCGGGCAATCGCGGTCAGATCGATCGGCGGCTGCGTCTTCACGCTCTTGGCGTGCAGCTCAAGAATGTTCTTACGGCCGGTCAGGTCGGGCAGCTCAACGGGGATGCGGCGATCAAAACGACCGGGGCGCAACAGGGCCGGGTCAAGGCTGTCGGGACGGTTGGTGGCAGCGAGGACGACGATACCCTTGTGGTTATCGAAGCCGTCCATCTCGGTCAGCAGCTGGTTGAGCGTCTGCTCGCGCTCGTCGTTACCACTAAAGCCGCCGCCGTCACGCTTCTTGCCGATGGTATCGATCTCATCGATAAAGACGATGCACGGGGCCTTTTCCTTGGCTTGCTTAAACAGATCGCGAACCTTGGCGGCGCCGCGGCCGACGAACATCTCAACAAACTCAGAGCCCGAAATACTAAAGAACGGCACGCCAGCCTCGCCGGCCACAGCCTTGGCAAGCAGGGTTTTACCGGTACCCGGAGGACCGACAAGGAGGGCACCGCGCGGCAGCTTGGCGCCAATCTCCTCGTAGCGCTGCGGCTTCTCCAGAAAGTCGACGACCTCCTTGAGGGACTCCTTGGCCTCTTCCTGGCCAGCAACATCCTTAAAGGTCACGCCCACGTCCTTGGAGGCAATCACGCGCGCGCCGGACTTGCCCAGTCCACCGCCGCCAAAACCGCCGCCGCCAAAGTTCATCGACGGGCCGTCATCACCCATGGCCTTCTTCATGCGGCGGTTGAGCCACCAGCCGATCAGGAAGAAAATCGCCATGGGAAGAATGAGGGTGAGCAGGTAGTAAGTCATCAGACCCGAGTTCTTATCGGGAACGACCGACTCAAGCGAGGCGCCAGATTCAAGCACGCGATCGGTAAAGCCCGCATCATTCGGCACACCGGTCGTCTTGTAGGCGATGTTCTCGTCCTCGCCCTTCTTGGTGTAATAAATCGAGTAATCGTCCGTGTTGTACTCGACCTTATCGACGCTCTTCTTGTCGAGCGCTTTGACAAACGTCGAGTAATCGGTCTTCGTAATCTGCTGCGTGTGACCGATGTTGGGGAACAGAACGGTCGAGAGCACGAGGTAGACGACGAAGGCGATGAGCACGTAGAGGATCATATTCCGTCTACGTTTGTTGTCATCCATCTCCATCTGCTTGAACTCCATCTACTGGGGTTGATAATGCTAACTAGAATACCCAACCCGGCCGGCGATAAACCGACACCGGGCACGAAAGGACAGAGATGGCATCACTGGAAGTCGGCAAGGTTCAAATCTATACGGGCGACGGCAAGGGCAAGACGACGGCTGCGCTGGGGCTCGCGCTGCGCGCCACGGGCTATGGACTTAACGTGCTCATGCTTCAGTTTGCCAAGAAGCTGCACTGCGCCGAACATGACGCAGCTCCTCGATTGGGGCTTTGCATCGTACAAGCCGACCGCGACACGCCCGAAGCCTGTGCCGCACAGATCATGGAGCTGGCGCGCGAGCAGATTAGCCAAGTCGACGTGCTGATCTTGGATGAGCTGGGAGAAGCCATGCGACGGGGCTTTGTGACGCGCGAAGATGTCGAAGCGTTGATCGCGATGAAACCAACCACCACGGAGCTCGTGCTCACTGGCCGCGGCTTGCTGCCCCTCGCCGACCTTGCCGACCTCGTAACCGAAATGCGCCCCGTCAAACACTACTTCGACGAAGGCCTCCTAGCCCGTCAAGGCATCGAATACTAATTGATCCAAAGGGGACGGAGGAAAACGAATCATCGACATCACCACGGAGAGCAATGATCCGTTTTCCTCTGTCTCATACGGATCATTAGGCAGTAGCGCGGCCTAGCCAGTTGCCGCTGTGGTGGTAGATGGTGAACATCGCGGCCGTGATGAGCCAGGTTACGGGGTAAACCAGCAGCAGGAGCTCAAGCGACGGATCGAAAGGCATGATCGCAAACACCCAGATCACCCTGAGCACGACGGTGCCGAAAATCGTGAGAATCATGGGCTGCAAGCTCACGCCGGCACCGCGAATGGAGCCCGACGCGTTTTCGATAATCGAGAAAATCGCATAGAACGGCGCAATAAAATGGATGATGGTCGTGGTGTAGGCCGAGATCGAAGCATCGTCGACAAACAGACGCGACAGAGGACCCGAGAACACCAGCAGCACGGCAGACAGGCCACCAATGAGCATAAACGACATCACGAGCGACGTATGGTAGCCCTTGCGCATGCGCTCGTAGTTGCGCGCGCCAAAGTTCTGTGCCGAAAACGTGGTGATCGACACGCCAAGCGCCTCGGTAACCATCCAGACAATGCCATCTAAGCGGCCCGAAAGACCCCAGGCCGTGGTGACATCGGCACCAAACGAGTTGACCGACACCTGAATCAAGACGTTGGAAATCGAATACGCAGCAGACTGAAAGCCAAGCGGCAGACCACACGAGATCATGCTCTTGCAAATACCAGGATCAATGCCGAGTTTGGACAGTGAAAGCCGCCACGCACCCGGTGCGTGCATCATGCGAATCACGATCATCGTGGCGTTGGAGCAAATGGTCAGCGCCACCGCGATGCCGCAGCCCAGAGCCTCCATATGCAGCACGGCAACAAAAATGATATCCAGTACCACGTTAACGAGGCAGCCGGAAGCGATGATCACGGCAGGGCCACGCGTGTCGCCCACGGCACGCAACAGCGCGGTGCCCATATTGAGCAGCAGCGCCGCAACCATAGCGGCAAAATAGCAACGAGCATAGGCCACACCCTCGGCCAATAGTTCATGCGGCGTATTCATAAGCACCAGCATGGGCTCAACGAACACTATGCCCAGAATCGAGACGACGATACCGCCCACCAGAGCGAGCGACATGGCCGTATGGACCGAACGACTCAGTCGCTCATCATCGTGCTGGCCAAAATACTGACCCGTAATGACAGCACAGCCGGCGCCAACACCGACGCAAAAACCGATGCAGAGCTCCGTGAGCACCATCGTGGCCTGGATGCCGCCCAACGCGAGCTTGCCGCCAAACTGACCGACGATATAGGTACCGATAAGCGTGTAGGCCTGCTGAAAAAACGAACTAAAAAAGATGGGAACGCACAGCGAAAGCAACTGCTGCCAAATAACACCCTGTGTTACATCGATAGCCGTAGATTTCTTAGCCACACGCCCTCCCCACCAGCGCACGTCAAACAACAAAACGTCAATTTTATGACCAAAGCCGACACCAGCTTAGCACCGACCGGCGTCAACCGAAACACACGGAATCAGAGCCCGGTGCAAAATATCTGCCTAGTGATACAGTCCCGGCTGGTAGTGATACTCGTTGCTCACGTGCGGACACAACTGCCAAAAAGCGACAGCACTCGCCGCGGCCACGTTGAGCGAATCGACCCCATGCGCCATCGGAATACGCACAGCCCGGTCACAGCCCGCGATGGTCTTGGCGCCCAGGCCGGCGCCCTCGGTGCCCATAAAGATCGCCAACCGGTCAATCTCCCGCAACGCGGGATCGTCCAACGACACCGAATCATCCGTCAATGCCATGGCGGCACACGAAAAGCCGGCATCGTGCAGCGCCGCCAGCCCATCATGCGGCCATACGCGCGCCTCGCTGCCAATGCGCGTCCAGGGCACCTGGAACACCGTGCCCATGCTCACGCGGGCCGAGCGGCGGTACAGCGGGTCACAGCAAGTGGGGCTTACCAAAATGCCATCGACATTCAACGCTGCCGCCGAGCGGAAAATCGCACCCACATTAGTATGGTCGACAATACCCTCGAGCACGCACACGCGCACCGGGCGCTCACCCGCCACCTCGACGACGCCGCCCAAGAACTCATCAACCGGAATCTGACGCGGGCGACGGAACGCCGCGAGCGCACCACGCGTCACGTTAAAGCCCGTCAACTGCTCCATGAGCTCCATGGAGGCCACGAACACAGGAACCGGACCTGCGCCCTCGCGTACAACCAGACGCTCGAACAGCGGCATCATCTGATCGAGCCAGCGCTCACCCAAAAGAAAGCTCACCGGCTCGTATCCGGCACGCACCGCGCGCTCGATGACCTTGGCGCTCTCGGCGATAAAGATGCCCTTTTGCGGCTCCAGCACGCAGCGCAGCTCGCGCTCCGTCAGTCGCACGTAGGCGTCGAGCCGCTCATCATTAAGGGAATCGATTCGCAGCACCTCAACGGCATCAGTCATAGCAGCCAGCCCGTACCCTTCTTTACAGCACATCTATACCAAACGAGGCGACGCTAAGCGCCGCCCCATGCATTCAATCAACCCGGTGATACCGTTCACGCCAGACGATTTAAGCATCAACGCGACGATATGTCACGAACTCATAATCGAGGCCTTCGTCGCCCTCGCCCGCGGCAATCGTGGCAACCCCGTCGCGCCGCGCAACTTCCCACGCGGAATCGGCGTCCAAGTCGGGAAAGTACGTATCCACGTCATGTACGCAATGGTTATGCGTGACCTCGGCCTCCACGCAGTACGGCAAAAATTGCCGATACACCTCGCCGCCACCGATCACCCAGGCAACGGGCTCATCGGCAACCGCGGCGAGCGCCTCATCGATACTATGCACCACGTCGACGCCCTCGGGAGCAAAGCCCTCGTCGCGTGTGAGCACAATGTTGCGACGGTTCTTGAGCGGACGCCCGCCGGGAAAACTCAGCAGGGTCTTGCGTCCCATAATGACCGGGCAACCTTTGGTGCACGCCACAAAATGGCGCATGTCGGCACGGTTGGACACGACCATGTCACCCTCGCACCCAATGCCCCAGTCATCGCACACGGCGACAATGGCAGAAAGCTTACACGTCATGCGCGTCACCTACACCGCAATGGGGATGTTCTTGACCTGCGGGCCGTGCTCATAGCCCTCAACGATCAGATCATCAGTCGTAAACGCGTAGAAATCATGCACATCGGGGTTGAGCGTTACCTTAGGAGCCGCAAACTGCGGACGCTCGATAAGCTCGCGGACGATATCGACATGACGGTCGTAAATATGGGCATCGGCGATCACATGCAGCAACTCGCCAGCGATCATATCGACCGACTGCGCGACCATCATCAGCAAAATGGCGTACTGGCACACATTCCAGTTGTTCGCGGCCAAAATGTCCTGGCTGCGCTGGTTGAGAATCATGTTGAGTGTTGGCTTATCGTCCTGCGGGCGCTGCGTGACGTTATAGGTCACGCTGTAGGCGCACGGATACAGGTGCATCTCGGACAGGTCGCTAAACACGTACGTATTGGTCATGATGCGGCGGCTGTACGGCGTGTGCTTAAGGTCGTACAGCACGCGGTCCATCTGGTCAAAGTCACCCTCGGCATAATGGCTCTTCTGCCCAATCTGATACCCATAGGCCTTGCCGATGGAACCGGTCTCGTCGGCCCACTCATCCCAAATATGACTGTTGAGGTCATGCACGTTATTGGACTTCTTTTGATAGATCCATAGAATCTCGTCCATGGCAGATTTGAGGGCCGTACGACGCAGGGTAAGCGCCGGAAACTCCTCACGCAGGTCGTAGCGTGCCGTGACACCAAAGTTTTTAATGGTATAGGCAGGGGTGCCGTCCTCCCACACCGGACGAACCTTTTGGCCCTCGGTAGTGGTGCCATGGTCCAGAATATCGCGGCACATGGCTACAAACTGTTGATCAGCTTTGCTCATTGACCCTCCTGTCAGTCGCCTATAAGCGATTTTTATTGTAGCCCAGGCGCGCAACATCGAATTGCACACTTGGAGCGGCACACGCAATGCACGGCAGTACGGCGCCGCATTCGCAAATGCTGCACCTTTAGCTTTTTTGACATATGCCAAAAATAGCTTGAAGGGTTTCGTATACGCGCTATCCTATTGTTGACATATGTCAGATTTGGAGAGTGTATGGCAGGAAGACGTGAAAAATTGCGCCGTGTTGGGATCATTCCCGAATATCGCGGCTTTACCCCTGACGGCCTTGCCAGCGGAGACGCCATCGACATGACGGTCGATGAGCTCGAAGTCCTACGGCTTTGCGACCTGGAAGGCCTCAATCAGGAGGCCGTCGCCCAGCAAATGGGCATCGCCCGTGCCACCGTGGCGGCCATCTGCAGCCGCGCGCATCGCAAGGTGGCAAACGCGCTGGTCAACGGGCGAGCACTTAGTATCGAGGGCGGCAATATCGCATACTCCCCTACACCTACGACGACGGCCATATGGCCAGCAAAGGAGGTCGGCACCATGAGGGTGGCAACGACGTACGACAACGGCAACATCTTTATGCACTTTGGCCGCAGCGAGCAGTTCAAAATCTATGACATCCAGGATGGCAAGGTGCTCAACGAGCAGGTCGTAGGCACCGGCGGCACTGGTCACGGCGCCCTAGCGGGTCTGCTCGCCAACGGTGGCGTCGATACGCTCATCTGCGGCGGTATCGGCGGCGGCGCCATCAACGCGCTCACCCAGGCAGGCATCACGGTCTATGCGGGCGCCCAGGGCAGCTGCGACGCCTGCGTCGAGGCCCTCATTGCCGGCACGCTCGCGCAGACCGGCGAGGCCACCTGCGACTGCCACGGGCACGAGCACGCCCACGAGCATGGCGAGTCCTGCGGCTGCCACGGCCACCACGACCATGAAGGGCACGAGGGCTGTGGCTGCCACTAGTGGCAAGCACCTCAACGTCAACACGCTTCCGCGCGTGAGAAAACCTGCGAACGAACGGCGAAGGCCGCCTGGAGTACCATCCAGGCGGCCTTCGCCATACTCGACTCAACCAGTCGTTACTTTTTATTACGCATCTGCGCTTCCATCTGGCGCAGCAGGTCCATATCGGACTTGGGACCACCTGTTCCCATGCCACCCAGGCCACCCAGGCCGCCCATGCTGCCCAGGCCCATGGCATCCAGACCGGGAATATTGGGCATGCGCATCTTTTTGCCTTTTTTACCCTTCTTGCCCTTCTTGCCGCCGGCTTGCGCCTGGTTGGCCATCGAGCGCATGCGGCCCATCATCTTGTTCATCTCGCCCCACTGCTTCATAAGGCTGTTGACCTCGGTGGGGGTCACGCCGGCACCCTTGGCGATGCGGGCGCGACGCTGGCCGTTGATGATGGAAGGACGCAGGCGCTCCTCCTTGGTCATCGACATGATGATGGCCTCGTTCTTGTCGAAGATGCCCTCATCAAGGTTGCCGCCCATCTGGTTGAGCGCGCGCTGGCCGCCGGGAAGCATGCCCAGAATGCCCTTCATACCGCCCATCTTCTTGACGGCCTTCATCTGGTCGAGCATGTCGTTCATGGTAAAGCCCTCGCGCAGCATGCGCTCGGCAGCCTCGAGCTGCTCGGCATCGGCTGCCTCCTGGGCTTTCTCGATAATGCCGACGACGTCGCCCATGCCCAAGATGCGCTTGGCCATGCGATCGGGATAGAACGGCTCCAGCGAATCGGGCTTCTCGCCCATGCTCACGAACTTGATGGGCTTGCCGGTCACCTGGCGCACCGAAAGCGCGCCGCCGCCACGGGCATCGCCGTCGAGCTTGGAGATGATCACGCCGTCAAAGTCGGTGCGCTCGGCGAAGGTCGAGACAACGTTGACGATATCCTGGCCGGTCATGGCATCGACGACCATCAGCACCTGATCGGGCTTGACGGCCTTCTTGATGTCCACGGCCTCCTGCATCATCTGCTCGTCGATCTGCAGACGACCGGCGGTATCGACGATGACCACATCGCGCAGGTGGTCGACGGCCTCCTGGATGGCGCCCTTGGCAATATCGACCGGGTGCTCGCCGTCACCGCGGAAGACCGGCACGCCGATCTCTCCACCAAGCGTGGCCAGCTGGTCGGCAGCGGCGGGACGGTAGACGTCGCACGCGGCGAGCAGCGGCGAGCGGCCCTGCTTCTTGAGCAGGTATGCCAGCTTTACAGCCGCCGTGGTCTTACCGGAGCCCTGCAGGCCCACGAGCATAATGACGTTGGGAATGCGGTTGCTAAAGACGAGCTTGCTCTCGGTGGAGCCGAGCATCTCGGTGAGCTCGTCGAGCACGATCTTGACGACGTTTTGCGCCGGAGTCAGCGATTCCATGACCTCGGCGGTCATGCAGCGCTCCTTGGTCTTGGCGACAAACTCCTTGACGACCTTAAAGTTGACGTCGGCCTCGAGCAGCGCCATGCGAATGTCGCGCATGGCCGAGGTGATATCGGCCTCGGTCAGCTTGCCCTTGCCGCGCAGGCGGTCAAATGTGTCGTTGAGGCGATCGCTCAGAGAATCAAACACTGGTCACTCCTTAGTTGGACTCGCCCACCAGGGCGCGGCAGAAATCTTTGGCATTAAACTCCTGCAGGTCATCGACCTGCTCGCCCACGCCCACGCGCAGAATTGGGAGCTTGAGCTTCTCGGCCACGGCCATGGCGATACCGCCCTTTGCCGTGCCGTCGAGCTTAGTCATGATAATACCGTCCAGACCCAGCGCCTCATTAAACTCGAGCGCCTGGTTCAGGCCGTTTTGGCCCGTCGCGGCATCGATCACGAGGACGACCGAGACGGGCATGGGGCCGGCGGCCATATTGGCGGCGCGCTTACGCGTCACGTTGACCACCTTGGCAAGCTCGCGCATGAGCTCGGGGCTCGTGTGAAGACGACCGGCGGTGTCGATGAGCACCAGGTCGCTGCCGCGCTTATCGGCCTCGTCGAGCACGTCGTAGCAAACGCTTGCCGGGTCTGAGCCGCGGTCGCGCTTTATGACGGGGACGCCGGCGCGCTGGCCCCACACATCGAGCTGTTCGATGGCGGCAGCGCGGAAGGTATCGGCCGAGCCGATCACGACGTTCTTGCCGCGGGCGGCCATGGCGCTCGCGATCTTGCCGACCGTAGTGGTCTTGCCGGCACCGTTGATGCCCACAAACAGCACGCAGCTCGGCGTGTCGGCGAACGGATCGCGCTCGACGGGTACAAAATGCTGCTCGAGCTGCTCGGCCAGGGCCCGACGGAGTTGCGGGGCGGTCTTGAGGTTCTTCTTGGCCGCGGCATCGCGCAGGTCGTCGGAGACCTGGATGGCGACCTCGGCACCCATGTCACCCATGACGAGGGTGTCCTCTAGGTCCTCCCAAAAATCCTCGTCGACCTCGCCGCCAAAGTAAAAGACCTCGTTGAGGGCCTCGCGGCTGCGCTCAAGTCCGCGCGAGAGAGCATCGAAGAATCCCATTATGCATTCACGACCTTTCCGGTTTCGCGATCGAGTTTTTGCGAGACGACGCGACTGACGCCGTCAGCTTGCATCGAGACGCCGTAGAGGACGTCAGCGTCCTCCATAGTACGGCGCTGATGCGAGATAACCAAGAGCTGCGTATCGGAACGCAGCACGTCAAGCGCGCCGATGAGCTTGGACAGGTTGGCGTCATCGAGCGCCGCCTCGACCTCGTCCAGCACATAGAACGGCACCGTACGCGTGCGATACACGGCAAAGAGCAGGGCGAGCGCCGTCAGGCTCTTCTCGCCGCCCGACATGAGCATCATCTTGGTGATACGCTTGCCGCGCGGCTGCGCCACGACCTCGATGCCCGTCTCGGCCGGATGCTCAGGGTCGGTCATCTCCAGATGCGCCTGGCCACCCGGGAACAGCATGGCGAAGATCTCGCGGAAGTTCGCATCGACCTTCTCGAAGGTCACCAGGAAGGCTTTGCGCATCTTGCGGTCGATGGCCACGGTAATCTTGGTGAGCGCCTTGCGCGCGCTCTCCAGATCGGCCAGCTGCTCCTCGATGTAATCGGCGCGGCGCTTGAGCTGCTCGTACTCCTCCATGGCAACCTGGTTCACAGGGCCCAGGTTGTTGATCTGGCGCACGAGCTGGTTGAGCTCGCGCTCGGCGGCGTCGCGATCGGTGGGAGCAGGAAGCATGAGCGCTTCCTCAAGCACCGTGGTGCCATCGGCGGTAATGGCCTTGATGGCCGCCTCTACCTGCACCTCGAGCTTGCCGCGCGCGACCTTGAACTCGTTTTGTGTCGCCGTGGCGGCATCGACCCGCTCCTTGGCGCGGGAGACCTCGGCCTTGGCATCCTCGATGGTTTTCTTGAGCGAAGCCGAGTCTGCCTCCTCGAGTGAGGCCTGGTCACGCAGGCGCGCAGCCCAATCAGATGCACGCTCCAGCAGGGCCGAATAGCGCTCGTGCATGGGATCGACACGCAGGCGCAGCAGCTCGAGCGAGCGCGAAGCCTGACGTGTTCCGCGGATACGGCGGTCAATGCCCTCCAGGCGATGCTCCAGATCGGGCACGCGGCCCTTCAGCGAACGCAGGCGCTCGCCCGTCTGGGCCAGGCGTACCTTGGCATCGGCGAGCTTACCGGCTGCCTCGGAATCGTCACGGCGCACGCGATCGAGCTCGTCGTTGGCTTCGGCAATCTGGAGACCCAGGTCGCTTGCCTGCGCACGGGCCTCGTCACGCGAACGGGTGAGCTCGTCAACGCGCGGGCGCGCGGCGTTCACGGCCTCCGCCGCCTGCTCGCGGCGCCTGGAGATGCGCGCACGCTCGACCTCGGCGTTGTTGGCGCTTTGCTCCAGGCGGCCAATCTCGGAGAGCAGCGAGCGGCGCTCGCCCTCAAGACGGGCGATCTCGCCGGCGGCATCACCCTCGGCGGCACGCGCCTCCTCGACGGCCGCATTGGCCTCGATAACCTGGTTCGACACATGCTCAAAAACGGCAGCCAAATCGGGCTCCAGGCCTTCGAGCTCGCGAATGCGGCGCTTCCGCTCCAGGGCACCCGAGGCCTCGCCGGCATCGAGCCCCACGCGCACCAGGCCACCAAAGCTCACGCGAGCGCCATCGGGCGTCACATAGGTCACACCGTCAACGACTGGTGCCGCCAGCGCACAAGGCAAGTCATCGACCACGTAATAGCCGCCGAGCAGTGCCTCGACAATCGGGCCATAACCGGCACGCACGGACAGGCGATCAACCAGACGCGAACCGGCAGCGCCCTCGGCAGCAGCAGAGCCGCTCACACCACGTGCCACCAGCAGTGCCTCGCCCGAGGCCTTCTTTTGGTCCAAAGCCGCACGACCGGCACGCTCAAGCGTGGCGGCGTCATCAAACAACAGGGCATCGATATCGCCGGCAAGAAGCTGCTCGACCAGGCCCTCAAGCTCACGCGGCGCCTCGAGCACGTCGCCCAGACGGCCCGTTACGTCATCGCCCAATGCCCCTACCAGACGGCTCACCAACGGCGAGCTGTCGGCCATACGGGCATCGAGCTTCTTTTGGCTCGCAAGCTCAGAGCGCACCTCGGACAACTTGTTGCGCGACTCGCTCTCACGGGCGCGCAAGTCCTTCAACGCCGCACGGGCGACCTCGGTGGCCTGGCGCGCATCGGCCTGAGCTTGGCGAGCCTGATCGAGCGCGCCGTCGAGCTCCTCGGCGCGGTCGCGACGGCTCTCGAGCGAGGCCGTGACCTCCTCGAGCTGCTCGTCAATCTGCTCCAGGCGCGAGGCGTACATGTTGTCCTCGACCTCGGCATTGCTCAACGAGTCTTTCACCTTGGCAAGCTCGAGCGCAGCCTTGTCGGCCACGCGCTGCACATCGCGTTGCTCGCGCGTAAGCTGCGAAATCTGATTGTCGAGCGCAACACGGCGCTCGTGGAGCTCGGCGGCGGCAGGGCCGGCGGCGTCAACGTCGTCCTGGGCCTGCATGTGCGCACCGGTCACTTCCTCAAGCTGGGCACGTGCATCCTCGAGCTCCTCGACCACGCGACGACGCTGATGCTCGGAGCTCGAAATCTGGCCGCGCATATCGGACAGGCGCGACACCATATTGTGGCCCTTTTCCTCGAGCAGGCGCATATCGGAGTTAATACGGCCGACCACATCTTGCATATGACGGCGCTGCTCGCCCAAGTCACCCACAAACAGGCCCTTTTCCTCGAGCATCACCTGGAGTTTCTCGAGCTCGCGCTCCTTTTCGCCCAAGCGGTACTGCGCAAGCTCCAGCTCGGCGGCACCCTCTTTGGAACGGCTCTCCAGATCGTTCCACTGCGACTGCAGCGAACGAAGCTCGTCAACGGCCAGCATCTGCGTAAGCTCGTTCGCGCGCGAGGACAGCTCTTTGTACTTGCGCGCGCGATCGACCTGACGCTCCAACGGTCGCAGCTGACGGGCAATCTCCTTATTGATGTCGCGCGCACGAGTAAGGTGCTCGTCCATCGACTTAATCTTTTTGAGCGCACGCTCCTTGCGGCGCTTGTGCTTGGAAATGCCGGCAGCCTCCTCGATAAGGACGCGGCGCTCCTCGGGACGGCTCTGCAAAATGGCATCGAGCTTGCCCTGGCTGATAATGGAATGCGTATCCTTACCCAAGCCCGAATCGTGCAAAATGTCCTGGATATCCATCAGGCGGCACGGACTCGAATTGATGAGGTATTCGCTCTCGCCCGAACGATACATGCGGCGGGTGATGGCAACCTCATCAAAGTCGACAGGCAGCACATGGTCCGAGTTATCGAGCACCAGCGTGACCTCGGCAACGCCCACCGGCTTGCGCGCCGACGAGCCCGAGAAGATGACGTCCTCCATGGCCTGGCCGCGCAGCTGCTTGGCGCTCTGCTCACCCAGTACCCACAGAATCGAATCGGAGATATTCGATTTTCCCGAGCCGTTAGGACCGACGATGACGGTCAGGCCCGGCTCAAACGTCATATGGGCGCGGTCGGCAAACGACTTGAACCCTTTGAGCGTAAGGGACTTGAGATACACGGTTCCTCGCTTAAACGGGCTTCTTGTTGAGAATCACACCGTTGGTGGTGTAACCCATGCGGTCGAGCGCCTCGAGTGCAGCGGCTCCCTCGGCCTCTTTCTTAGAGGCGCCGGTGCCGCGGCCCTGACGGATACCGTCGACAAGCACCACGGCGGTAAAGGTGGGCGCATGTGCCGGGCCCTCGGAGCCTACCAGCTTGTATGCCGGGGGCTCGTGACCGTCTGCCTGCACGCACTCCTGCAAGAACGACTTGGGGTTCGCGGGGTGCTCGGCACGCTCGGAGGCCAAATGGGGCTTAAGCGTGCGGTGGATGAACTCCGCCGCCGCATCCCAGCCGGCATCGAGGTACAACGCACCCACGAGCGACTCATAGACGTTCTCGAGCGCCGAGTTAAGGCCGCGCGCGCCGGTACCGGTCTCGGAGGCGCCAAAGATGATGATGTCGTCGATGCCCAGCTCGTGCGAAACCTCGGACAGCGTGGCACCCGAAACAAGCGATACCTTCAGACGCGTGAGCTTGCCTTCATCGAACTCGGGATAAGACTCAAAGAGCGAACGGGCAACCACGGCGCCCAGAATGGAGTCACCCAAAAACTCAAGCCGCTCATAGCTGGCAGAGACCGGCTGCCCCTCTACTGCCGAGGGGTGGGTGAGCGCCGCGCGTAGCAGCACCTTGTTATTAAACTCATGGCCCAGGATTTCCTGAGCGCGCGTGAGTCGTTGAGATAAAGCCAAGACCTAGGCCTCCCTGGCGTTTTCGATAGCGTCGACGGCGTCGGCAACGGAGGTGAGCGACAACAGGGTCTCGTCATCGATCTCGAGGTCAAACTCGTCCTCGATGGCCGTCACCAGCTGCAGGCGCTCGAGCGAATTGGCATCGAGGTCGTCAAAAGTTGTCTCATCACTGATCTCGGCAACGTCAACGCCCAGCACGTCGGCAGCGACCTCGGCGATCTTGTCAAAGATTTCGGAGCGATCCATAGCGCATCCTCTCATAAGTCGTGGAATACAATGTGTCGCGCGGGCGGAAGCCGCATTGCAGCACGGCTCCGATTCTACCCCACGATGCATAGCTTGAGCCACGTAACGGAGCTCTTGCTAAACGATACCTTCCATGGAATTGGCAATGCTTTCGATAAGCCCGGCTCGAACGGCCTGAGCCGCGGCGAGCGTACCGTTTTTAACGGCTTCGGCCGACGTGGCGCCATGGCCAATCAAAACGACGCCGCGAAGGCCCAGCAGGATCGCGCCGCCCTTGGCATCGCCCGAGAGCTTGGCTTTCATCTGGCGCAGCTGCTTTTTGATGAGCAGCGCGGCGATCTTGGTACCGAGCGAAGACATAAAGGCGCCCTTGAGCTCTTGCAGCAAAAACTTGGCAGCGCCCTCGGTTGCCTTGAGCGCAATATTGCCCGACATGCCGTCGGCGACCACAACGTCAAAATTGCCCGACGTAAGATCGGTGCCCTCGCAGTTGCCCACAAAACCGGGGACCGCGGCTTTCATAGCCGGGAAGCACGCCTTGGTAAAGTTAGAACCCTTCTCGTCCTCGGTGCCGTTGCCAAGCAGGCCCACACGCGGATGTTCGATGCCCAGGACCACGCGAGCATAGGCTGCACCCATCTGGGCAAAGCGAACCATGTCGTCGACCTCGACATCGGGGTTGGCCCCCATGTCACACAGTACCGTAAGGCCACCGGCGCGGTTGGGCAGCGCATTGGTGAGGCATGGGCGCACCGGCTGCTTCTTACCCTCTACCAAATATCTAAACGGCGTCACGTAGGCGGTGGCGGCAGCCGTCATGGCGCCGGTCGACCCCGCGGAGAAAAACGCGTCCGCGTTGCCCTTCTTAATAGCACGGCAGGCAAGCACGATCGAAGACTTACGCTTGGTCATCACGGCGCGGATGGGATCGTCGTCCATGGCGATGACATCGGGGGCCTCCAGAGCCTCCACGCGCGCGTGCGCCGCGGCAAAGGGGTTGACGATATCGGCGGGGCCAACAGCAATGACCTCGATATCGGGATCGGCGGCAAGTGCGGCCTCAATACCGTCGAGGACAACTTGGGGCTTCTCGTCTCCGCCCACAACGTCTACACAAACGCGAACGTTACTCATTTCAAGTGCTCCTTATACAAAAATGGCCGACTCATTGAGCCGGCCATTGTGGTTCCAGTTGGAACGGCATCGTATCCAGAGTATACCGTTACTCGGTAACGATAACCTCGCGGTCCTTGTAGAAACCGCAGCTGGGGCACACGTGGTGCGGGAGCTTGACAGCGCCGCAACGGGGGCACGTGGACTGAGCCGCAGCCGAGATCTTCATGTTGGCGGAACGACGGGTATGGGTACGGATACGACCCTGCTTTTGTTTAGGTACGGGCATAGTGACCTTCCTTATGAACTATCCAGTGTGGCGATTACGCGCAAGTAGCGATACTACCACATTTTTACTCATCAAGATTGAGATTCTTCAATGCTGCAAATGGATT
Source organism: Collinsella sp. LCP21S3_A9 (assembly GCF_052118785.1). Lineage (NCBI taxonomy): Bacteria > Bacillati > Actinomycetota > Coriobacteriia > Coriobacteriales > Coriobacteriaceae > Collinsella > Collinsella sp. LCP21S3_A9. The sequence goes on from NZ_JBQKGN010000011.1 coordinate 23,315, forward strand.
TTCCGTGGCAGCGGCCCATTCGGCCTCGGCCTGGGCGGCGCAATCGCATTGCTCGACGTTGAGATTGATGCCGCAGGTGGGGCACAGGCCGCGGCAATCGGGCTTGCAGAGCACCACAAACGGCGTGTCCATGACAACGGCGTCGTTAATGGGCTCCCCCAGATCGACAATGCGGTCCTCGCCCAAAAGCTCGTAACCGTCCTCGTAGGCCTCGGGATCCTCGGGCTCCTCAAAGAGGTAGAACTCCTCGATCTCGCCGGCGATATCAAACGAGGCGAGCTCAAGGCAGCGGTCGCATTCGCCGGTGACGTGCGCTCGAACCATGCCGGAGAGCAGAACACCGGTGCCCGCATTGGTAAAAACCACGTCGTAAGTAATGCCGTCCTGCAGCTGGTACTCCTTCTCGCCCACCATGTAGGTGGCGACATCGACCTTGCCGGTCAGCGGATACGAGTCTCCGGGAAACTCGAGCTGCTCGGAAAGATCGACGGTAACGCTCGGGAACTCAGCCATTACCACTGACCGTTCTGCTGGGCGGCGCCCTCGTTGAGCTGCTGACGGCAACGGGTAACGGTGCCGGTCAGGCTCTTGAGGTTCTCCTCGAGGTGCGTAAAGACCTGCTCGGCATAATCCTCGGCCGCATAGCGCGTCTCGCGCTCGTACTGCTGGGCACGATCACGGATATCGTCGGCCTGCTGCTGCGCCAAGCGGACGATCTCCTGCTCACCGGCAATGGTGAGTGCCTGCTGCTGAGCATCGGCAATGATGGAATCGGCCTGAGCGGCGGCGGAAGCCATAAGCTCGTCGCGCTCCTTGAGGATGCGACGGGACTTCTGCCACTCCTCGGGATAGCTCATACGGATCTCGTCAAGGATGTTAAAGAAGACGTCGGCATCGATAACCTTCATCTGGGCATTCTTGCCGAACGGCGTCTTAGCCTCTTCGATGAGCCCCTCGAGCTCCTCGACAAGGCTCACGATCCTGTCGCCAGGAAAATTCTCGCCCGGCATCCGGTCTCCTTTCATAGGTAACATGTCATCGTGTTAGTTTACCACATGCCATCAGGCAATATAAAACGTCACGAAAAGCGATGTTTAAGCGCTTCGACCACATTGGGCGGCACAAACGTCGACACATCGCTTCCAAGCGATGCGATCTGACGAACCACCGAGCTCGAGATATAGCCGTACTGCGGCGCACTCATGACAAAAATGGACTCAAGCTCGTTGTCCAGGCGATAGTTGAGGTCCGCCTGCTGCAGCTCGTACTCAAAGTCGGTCATGGCGCGCAGGCCCTTGACCACAGCACCCGCACCCTGCTCACGGGCAAAATCGACCAACAGGCCGGTAAAGGGCAGTACCTCGACACCGTCAATATCGCCCAGGGCCTCGCGGGCCAACGCCACGCGCTCATCGAGCATAAAGGTGGTGCCCACGCCGTTTTTGCCCTGCGACTCCGCCACGGCGACAATCACGCTGGGAAAAATGCGGCGGGCGCGGCGGATTACATCGATGTGACCAAACGTGATGGGGTCAAACGTACCCGGAACGATCACGCGGTTGATAGTGTCATTCATGGGTATCCTCCAAAGGCACGTCCTCGTCAATATCGCTGTCATTAGCATGGTCGCACTCGTCCGCGGCCACCCAGCGCAGCAAGTCAACCGAGGTAATGCCGTAGCGTTTCTCTCGCACGGTCTCAAAACCAGCCGGATGAGCGCCCGCGTCGCTTGCGGCATGCTCAAACAGGGCAAAGGCCCCTGGTGCCAGCAAGCCCTGCTGGGCAAGATTGCGCAGCAGCTCCTCGACCGGCTCGGCGCCAAAGGCATAGGGTGGATCGAGCAGGACCAGATCAAAGGGGCCGCCCGGAACACGGCCGCGCGAGGCGCTCGCCAACACATCGCCGGTAACGACGCGCCAACGCGAGCGGTCGCGACACAGCGACTCGACATTCTTAGTGATCAGTCGGGCGGCATTGCGATCGATCTCGAACGTGATGAGCGAGCGAGCGCCGCGCGAGAGCATCTCGATTCCCAGGGCACCGGAGCCGCCAAAGGCATCCAGCACGCGGACCTCGTCCAGATCGAAATCGAATGCCGACATGACCATGGACGCACATGCCTCGCGCACGCGGTCGGTCGTGGGACGGGTGACATCGCGCCCACGCGGCTCTTCGATCTTGCGGCCGCGCCATTCACCGCCGATGATTCTCATCCTCCGCTGACCTCCTTGAAAATATGTCGGTAACGCGTGGCGACCGCATCGCGCAAGGGACGCGTCGCCACGGAGTCAAGGTTGCAAGCATACCGCAAGAGCTCGACCGCGTCCAAATGGGCCCATTCGATAAGATCCTCGTCGGCGTCCAGGTCCACAAAACGCAGGGTCACACCGCCATGTTGGCGATAACCCAAGATTTCGCCCTCGTGGCGCAAACGCAGGTCCATCTGCGCAAGTGCAAAACCGTCAGAGGTCTTTTCGAGCGCCCGCAGGCGGTCTTGCGCAGCAGACACACCGCCATTGCCCTTGGAATGCGTCATGACCAGGCACGTGCCCGACACGCTGCCGCGGCCCACGCGGCCTCTAAGCTGATGCAGGGCCGCCAAGCCAAAGCGCTCGCCGTTCTCGATAACCATGACGGTGGCGTTGGGCACGTCGACGCCCACCTCGACCACCGTAGTCGAGACGAGCACGTCGATCTCGCCGCGCTTAAAGGCGTCGATCACGCGGTCCTTCTCCCCCGCCGGCATGCGGCCGTGAAGACGCTCGACGGAAAGCCCCGGCAATGCCAGACGCAGGCGGTCGAGCTCGGTCGCGGTGTCGTGTAACGGCACGGGCACCGTCACGCGACCTTCATCGTCGCGAGCAATGCCGGGAACGTCTTCCAAATCGTCCGCGGAGTCACTCGGCTCCACAAGCGGGCAGATAACGTAAGCCTGCTGTCCTTGAGCATGCGCCTCGCGAATGGCACCGTAGGCCAGGTCGCGGCTCGACTCGGTGAGCACGCGCGTCGAGACGCCGGCCCCGGGAACGGGGCGATGACGAATGATGGACGTGTCCAGGTCGCCATAGACCGAGAGCGCCAGTGTGCGCGGAATAGGCGTGGCCGTCATAACGAGCAAGTCCGCACCTGGGCCTTTGGCACGCAGGGCATTGCGCTGCCCCACGCCAAACCGATGCTGCTCGTCGATAACGACGAGTGAAAGATGTTTAAACGTTACGTTATCCGAAAGGACCGCATGGGTACCAAAGAGCACATCGAGCTCACCAGACTGCAGCTGTGCATGGATGCGCTCGCGCTCGGCGGCCGGGGTAGCACCCGTCAGGAGCGCCCAGGACATACCGGCCTGCGAGAGCAAAGGGCCGGTCTTATCGGCATATTGACGCGCCAGCACGCCCGTGGGTGCCATGACGCAGGACTGGGTACCCGAATCGGCCGCGACTGCCAGCGCGCAGGCGGCGACGGCGGTCTTGCCGGTACCGACATCGCCCAGCAGCAAGCGGTTCATCACGTGGTCGCCATCGCACATGTCATGCAGGATGTCTTGGAACGCGGCCTCCTGCTCGTCGCTCAGCGAAAACGGCAGGGCCCGCCTAAGCGCCGTCAAATGACCACCCGCGGTATGGGTGTAGGGAACCACCTTGACCATACCGCCGTCGTTGCGCAGACGAAGCGCCAGCTGAAGATAGAGGCATTCCTCATAGGCAAGCCGTGCGCGCGCGATATCGCGCTCGGCCATACTCGAGGGAAAGTGAATCGAACGCAGCGCACGGGCGCTGCTCATAAGGCGGCGCTTGGCGCGCAGGGGCGCGGGAATCGGGTCGAAAGGATTGCCGACAATCTCGAGCGCGCCGCTCACGATACGGCGCATCCAAGCCTGGCTCACACCGTCGCTCACATAGTGAACCGGAAGGATGGTGCCCGCGGCACGCCCGTCCTCGAGCTTTTCGAAATGCGGCGAGGCCATCTGCTTAAAGCCATAGGCAAATTCGACCTTACCCATCACGGCCAGGCGGTCGCCCTGCTTGAGCTGCTGGGCAATCCAGGGCTGGCGGAAAAAAGCGACTTGCAGCACGCCCGTCTCGTCCACAAGCGAGACCTCGGTAACCTGCATACGCGGGCGGGGCTGCTTTTGAACGATACGATCGACCGTGGCGACGATCGTGCACACCGTACCGATAGGCGCCATCTCGATGGACCAGGAGCGTGTAAAGTCCAGATATCGATGAGGGATATGGAGAAGGAGGTCCCCCACCGTCCTAATTCCCAGACGGCGAAGGGCCTCCTCACGTTTACCCGAAACATATTTGAGTCGCGCGATATCCTCGTCGAGCGCATTGCTCTGGGCAAAGCGCTCCGAGACGCGCGGCACGGAGCACAGCTCGGACATGGGCAGATGCCTACTCGATCGAGAAGATCACGGGATAGAGCGGCTGCTCGCCACGATGGGCGTCAATCTCCAGGTCGGGCTGAGCCTCCTCGATGGCGTCGACGATCTCCTGGAAGGCCTCATCGGACAGCTCCTCGCCGGCCAGAATCGTCAGCGCGTCGCCCTCCTCTTCCTCCTGCATGCGGTTGATGCAGTCGAGCGTGACCTGCTTCACATCGGAGCCGACCACGTCGATGGAGCCGGCAATGATACCCATGACGTCACCGGAGTGAATCGGCGAGCCGTCAGAGGCGCTGGAATCGCGCACGGCACGGGTGACCTCGCCATCGCGAACCTCGCTGATGGCATCGACCATGGCGGCGACGGCGTCCTCGAGCTCGGAATCGGGCAGCACCGCGAACAGAGCGGAGAACGCCTGCGGAACGGTCTTGGTGGGAACAACGGCGACCTTTTTGTCGGTGCAGGCAGAAGCGGCAGCCTCGGCAGCCATACGGATATTGCCGTTATTGGGCAGGATGATGACCGAAGTCGCGTTGACCTGGTCCACCGCGCCCAACAGGTCGGCGGTCGAGGGGTTCATGGTCTGGCCACCCGAAACGACCACGTCGACGCCGAGGGACTTGAGGATGTCGGCCTCACCGGAACCGGCGGCAACGGCGACAAAACCCAGGGCCTTGGCGGGCTCGGCGGCCTTTTCCTGGTCCTCGTGGATCTTAGCGGTACGGTCGTGGGCCTCCATCTCCATGTTGTGGATAAAGACCTCGTAGATCTGGCCAAGCTGCAGCATGTGCTCGAGCACCAGGTTGGGGGTGTTGGAGTGCACGTGGATCTTGTAGTCGGGGTAGGCGCCCACGAGCAGCTCGCAGTCGCCCATGGAACCCAGGAACTTAAGGCACTCGTCCTCGTCAAACGGGGCGTCGGCCTTAAAGAGGAACTCGTTGCAGTAGCGGAACTCCGAGCCCTCCCAGTCGTCGTTGGCCTCGATCTCGACGCGACCGAGGGCCGCATCGCGGGCAGAGCCAGCGGAATCAAACGTGGTGGAGAAATCCTCGACAACAGTGCTGCGGCCCAGAGCAGCGGCAACGAAGTTTTCCAGGAAGATGGCAAAGCCAAAGGCGCCGGAGTCGACCACGCCGTTCTCCTTCAGAACGGGCAGCAGGTCGGGCGTGCGAGCCACAGACTGGTAGGCCTCGACGACGATGGCGTCGAGCGCGTCCTCGGCCGAGAACTTCTTCTTCTCGCACTCGTCGGCCTTGGTCGAGACGTCGCGCAGGACCGTAAGAATCGTGCCCTCGATGGGCTTGCGGACGGCCTGGAAGGCGACCTTGACGGCGCGACGGAAAGCATGCGCGATGTCGGCAGACGTGATGGGCTCATCGACAGAGACGAGGCCCTCGGCCACGCCGCGCAGGATCTGCGAGGTGATAACGCCGGAGTTGCCGCGGGCGCCCATGAGGGAGCCGTGGGTGATGGCGCCGGCGATAGCCTCCATATCGGCATCGGCGGGAAGGGCGGAAAGCTCCTTGGTCACCGAGGCGAGCGTGAGCGACATGTTGGTGCCGGTGTCGCCGTCGGGCACGGGAAAGACGTTGAGTTTATTGATCTCCTCGGCCTTGTCGGAAACGGCAGCCGCAGCGATCGGAAAACAGGTGCGAATGGTCTTTACAATCATGAGTATTTGAATCTCCGTTTTCGGATGCTAGTTCAGACGGCTCTTGAGCGCGTCGATGTGAATGCCGATCTTAAGGCTGGCGGGATCGATCTGGGCGATCTCCTGCAGGGTGAAGGCAACGGAGCTCGAAAGATTGTGGCAGACGGACTTCATGTTGACGCCGTTCTCGAGCACGACGTGAAGGTCGACCGTAAGGCCGTTCTCGTCGGCGGAGACAAGCACGCCCTTGCGGAGGCGCTGACCGGCAAGCAGGCGCACGCTCTCGGCGCCCTGGAGCTGCTCGGCCATACCGACGACGCCATAGCACGTCATCGCGGCATAACCGGCAATATCGGCAATAACGTCGTTCGAGACGCTCAGGCTGCCGTTAATGGTCTCAGACACAAGAATCTCCTTATCTGGTGCTCGCGGCACCATGTCGTGGGAGCAATCATTGCAATATTCTACAACGACCGCGCCATGTTGAGGTGGTGGGTCGCGGGATTACATCCTCGACACGAAATGTTGATATGGCAACGTTTGCGTTAAGCAATCGCAGCATGAAAAAAACCCGCCGCAAAAGCGACGGGTTTTACAATCTGGCTCCCCGGGTAGGACTCGAACCTACAACAGCGCGGTTAACAGCCGCGTGCTCTACCATTGAGCTACCGAGGAATTTAAAGCCCAGCAGATTGGGCTGAGAAATTCTGGCTCCCCGGGTAGGACTCGAACCTACAACAGCGCGGTTAACAGCCGCGTGCTCTACCATTGAGCTACCGAGGAATAGGTGCATGCTCTCAAGCAACGAAGTTTATTATACGGACGAATCAGCTCAGGGCAAGAACTTTTTTAAGAAATTTTCCGACCCAGTCGTTGGGGACGTTCTTAAACGACTAGTCATTCAAGAACGTCCCCAACGACTAATCAACCAGACGCCCAGGGTAGTCTTTTTGGGACGGGGCTTTTTTAGCTACCCAATCTGGGGCCTTTAAAGCTTGAGCCGCTCATTGCGATAGGGCAGCTAAAAAAGCCCCGTCCCAAAAAGACTACCCGTGCCCTAACTGCCGGCCCTTGTTACATGAAAGCGCCCTCAAGCGGATGTGCTTGAGGGCGCTTCTTGCATGACTAGCTTTCGATATAGTCCTTGAGCTTGCTGGAGCGGCTGGGGTGGCGGAGCTTGGCCAGGGTCTTGGACTCGATCTGGCGGATGCGCTCGCGTGTGACACCAAACTCGCGGCCGACTTCCTCGAGCGTGCGGGGATGTCCGTCGACAAGTCCAAAGCGCAGCTCAATAACCTTGCGCTCACGATCGGCAAGCGAGTCGAGCACCTGGGTGAGCTGCTCCTGCAGCATGGAGAAGCTGGCGGCATCGGGCGGAACGATGGCCTGGGAGTCCTCGATAAAGTCGCCCAGCTGGGAATCCTCTTCCTCGCCGATAGGAGTCTCGAGCGACACGGGCTCCTGCGAGATCTTCTGAATCTCGCGGACGCGGTCGGCACTCATGTCCATCTCGGCACCGATCTCCTCGGGGGTCGGGTCGCGACCCAGATCCTGGAGGAGCTGGCGCTGCACGCGGACCAGCTTGTTGATGGTCTCGACCATGTGTACGGGAATACGGATGGTACGGGCCTGGTCGGCGATAGCGCGCGTGATGGCCTGACGGATCCACCACGTGGCGTACGTGGAAAACTTGAAGCCCTTCTGGTAGTCGAACTTCTCGACGGCGCGAATCAGACCGAGGTTGCCCTCCTGGATCAGATCCAGGAACAGCATGCCGCGACCGACGTAGCGCTTGGCGATGGAGACGACCAGACGGAGGTTGGCGCTGATGAGCGCCTGCTTGGCCTCGAGGCCCACGTTCTCGATACGAGTCAGACGACGCATCTCGGCGCGGGTGAGCTCGATCTCGCCCGCCTCGGCGGCCTCGAGCTTCTCGGTGGCCTCGAGACCGGCCTCGATCTTCATGGCCAGATCGACCTCTTCGGAGGCGGTCAGCAGGTCGACCTTGCCGATCTCCTTAAGGTACATACGAACCGGGTCACCGGTCAGCATCACCGTGGAGGCATCGATGCCACGCACGCGAGAACGCGAACGGGACGTACGGACGGTGCGCTTCTTTTTGCTCTTGCAAGAACCCATCTCGGCATCGGCCTGACGGGCCATCTTAAGCTCATGATCGTCGAGCGAGCCGGAATCGTGCTCCTCGTCGTCATCGAAATCGTCGGTATCGTTATCGTCATCGTCGACGTCCATGGGGGCGTCGTCGTTTCCGCTCGCGGAGATAATCTGGATGCCGCTGTTGCGCAGCGCGGAATAGACCGCGTTGAGCTGCTCGTCAGAAACATCGATATCCTTCAGGACGACCTGGATCTCGTCCTCGGTTACCGAAGTCCTGTTTGAGCCGTTGCCCATGAGCTTAGCAACGTAGGATTCCAGCCCAGTACCCGTGCTCTCAGTCTTATTTGGCACAGATTCTCCCTTCGTAGTCCACAGGACACATTACTTTAGCACACACTTACACGTCTATACCCAAAATTCAGAATGGATATAGCAGATAACATGCCGATTGACCACAACATCTAGGCCTGATCGGGACCCGCGGCCTCCAAACCAATCAACCGGAACGGATCGGCCACGCCGCCAATCGACTTCTGGAGCTCGCGCTGGCGCAAAGAATCCTGCGCGGCCTGCATGGTCAATGCACGGCGCGCGTCATCGTCGAGCGACCGGTCCTGGCGCAGCTTAGCCTGGGCAGCCCGCATACGGCGCTTGATGGTGTAAAGCTCAAGCGTATCGAGCATAAAGACGATGTTCGTCTCGGTGGGATGCTTGCTCGTCGCCGAGATGCGCCCGGCGCTGACAAGCGAAGCCGCCTCGGGACACACCGCGCGCGCGGCATCCATGCACGCAGCGGGATCGGTGCCCGGCGGCGTCGCGAGCACGGCCCACGCGATGGACTCGTGACGGGGATCTACCCACTCGATCGAGCAGATGCGATCGGCGTACGTGCGGAATAGGTCGGGGTAGCTGGTGAGCATCGTCAACAGCTCGCGCTCCCCCGCCAGAGACTTTCGCTCCAGATCGGTCAGCACGATCGGCGTCGCCGGAACGGAAGCGGTCGAAGCAGACCCCGCGGGCGCCGCGTCCATGCCAGCAGGCACATCGATCGGCGGCATATCGTCGACGACCTCGACCGGCGCGGCCCCGTAGGCCTCGAGCGGCACATAGTCGTACGGTTCCTCCTCGACCGGTGCGGATACCGGCGGCGTCGTCCCCGACGCCCAGGCGCCGCGAGATGCCCCCTGCGGACCGGACGCCCGACCGCCCGCGCCTCCTGCGCGCTCGGCCTGTGCCCGCTGGCGCTCGTAGTTCTGCTCGCGACGACGCTCGGCGTCCTCGCGTTTGGCGACATCGCGAAACACACGGCCCGAGCTCGAGCGTACCGTCTCCAAATCCAGGCCCAGAAGGTCGGCGATCTGGATAAAGTACGTATCGATCATGTAGCTATCGCGCAGCGGATAGATGAGCGTCAGCGCATCCTCGAGCGCCTTGGCGCGACCGCCCGGCGTGGTAATGTCGCTCGACTCCTGCAGTGAGCGGTACACAAAGTCCATGAGGGGCTCGGCGGCGTCGATACGCGCCTGCAGTGCCTCGCCACCATGCGCCGTGACGAACTCCATGGGGTCGTTGCCGTCGGGAAGCACCACGCAGCGCAGGTCCATCGAGTCCTGCTCGATAAACTGAATCGCGCGGCGCGCGGCCTTTTGACCGGCGGCGTCACCATCGAACATATACACAATACGCTTGGCAAAACGGGTGAGCGTCTTTACGTGATGTTCCGTCAGCGCCGTGCCCAGCGTGGCGACGACGTTTTTGATCCCCGCCTCCCAGCAGGCGATGCAGTCGGTATATCCCTCCACCACGATGGCGGTATCCTGCGCGACGATAAACTCCTTGGCCCAGTTAAAACCGTAGAGGTTTCTCTTTTTATGAAACACGCTCGTCTCGGCGGTGTTGAGGTACTTGGGTTGGCCGTCGCCCATAATACGACCGCCAAAGGCGATGTTATGACCCTGTTCGTCAAAGATGGGAAACATCACGCGGTCGTAAAAACGATCGGCAAGCTGTCCGCGCCCGCGGCTCACGGCCACGTTGGCGTCGATCATCTCCTGCGGGGTAAAGCCCTTCTGCGACAGATGGGCCACCAACATATTGCGACCCGGCGCAAAGCCCAGGCAGTAGCGACGGCAGACGTCGCCACCCATACCGCGGCTGGCAAAGTACTCACGCGGACGGCTGTCCTTACCGCGCATGAGCATGGTGTGATAGAACTGGGCCGTCTCGGCGCACAGGTCATAGATGCGGGCGCGCTTGGTGCCGCGATCGCGCTGCGCGCCGGTATCGTGCAACTCAATGCCGGCACGATCGGCCAGGTAGCGAATCGACTCGGGAAAGCTCAGGTTCTCGCGCTTCATGATGTAGGTGAAGACGTCGCCGCCCTCGCCACAGCCAAAGCAGTGCCACACCTGCGTAGCGGGGATAATGTGAAACGATGGGGTCTTTTCGCCATGGAAGGGGCAGCAACCCCAAAACTCATGGCCGCGGGGCTTGAGCTCAACCGTTTCCTGCACAATGGCAACCAGGTCGGACGCAGCGCGCACCTGGTCTTTCTCCTCATCGCTAATCACGGATGCTCACCCCCTGCTCACCCAAGTTATGACGGATATCGTCAATATTACCCTCGACGGTCGCGATAAGCTCGTCCAGCGAATCGAACACGCGCGAAGGACGCAGCCAACGCGTAAACGCCAACGAAACCGAACGTCCATACAGGTCGCCCGCATACCCGATCAAGTTGGCCTCGAGATGCGCCGAAGCGGCATCGTCGGCATACGTCGGCGGCAGGCCCACGTTGACGGCAGCGGGCCACACGGTATCGTCGACCAGCACAAGGCCCTCGTAGACGCCATCGGCAGGCAGCTGGATTCCGTTTGGCACCAACAGGTTTGCCGTCGGAAATCCCATATCGGAGCCCTCGTGACGACCGCGAATCACGCCGCCGCGCACCATATAGGGACGGCCGAGTAGATCGGCTGCCAGCTCAACGTGGCCCAAGCTCAGCTCACGTCGAATGCGGGTGGCACAGATAGCCTCGCCGCCCTCGCACAGCAAATTGTGCCCATACACATCAACACCGCGCTCGACACCCCATGCCTGCATCTCGGCAACGCCCGAGGCACCGCCGCGGCCCAGCCTAAAATCGCTGCCAACGCGAATGGAGCGAATGTCGACATCATGCGCCAACAGCTCAAGAAAGCCCACGTGGTCGAGCGACGCTACCGCAGGCGTAAAGGGAACAGCCACCACGGCATCGACCCCAGTCTGAGCCAGGGCATGCAGGCGGTCGGCCGTCGTCATCAATTTTTGAGCGGGCGCAGGGCTCACCACAACATCTGGATCAGGGTCAAACGTTACGACTACCGCTTTGCAGCCGTGGACGCGCGCATCGCGAATGACCGCGTCGATCAGCTCACGATGTCCCCTATGCACGCCATCGAACACGCCGATGGCAATCGAGGCGGCACCCATAGACTCGCAGTCACCAAAAGCATCAGCCAAAACGATGCGGGCCTCCGCCGCCGCGCCCACAAAAAATGTGCGCGCGAGCTCGTGAGGGTCCAGCATCATCGAACACCGCCGATCGCCTGCGGAAAGACGTGCTCCATCACAAAGCGACCATCCTCGATACGCGCCAAAGCCTTGAGCCCGCCATCGAGCACCAGCGCAAACGGTGCCTTCGACGCATCGAAGCCGGCGAGCGCGCGATCAATAGGAATACGACGTCCGCACAGCAGATCTTCCGCAAGATTGCCCGGCAAGTCGACACGCGTGGCGCCGAGGGCCGCAATGGGGTCCAAGGCAAAGCCGGCAGCGGACTCGGCAGAAAGCTCCTCGACCGCATGGCAGGCACCGATGGAGACAATGCCAGAAGCGGTACGGCGCAGCGCGGAAATATGCGCGGCACTATCGCAGGCGCGACCCAGGTCGCGAGCGAGCGCACGGATATAGGTGCCCTTGCTCACCGAGAAGGCAACGGTCCAAATGCAGGAATCGCCCTCGCCACTCACGGCGATCAGGTCGGCAGAATATACCTCGACCGGGCGCGCAGGCAACTCAACGGCATTGCCCTCACGTGCAGACTTATAGGCGCGCACGCCGTTGACCGAAATAGCCGAAAACGCCGGCGGGACCTGCATCTGAGGGCCCAGCATGGCGCTCAAGCGCTCACGGGCATAGGCCGGATCGCGCAGCTCGGGTGCAATGGCAACCGTACGGACGGCCTCGCCTTCCGCATCGTCGGTATTGGTCTCGGCGCCAAACGAGATATCGGCGACGTAACTTTTGGTATCGAGGGTAAGCATGCCCAGCAGACGCGTAGCCTGGCCCACGCCCACCACCATGACACCCGACGCCATGGGGTCGAGCGTGCCGGCATGACCGACGCGCCGCTCATGGAGGGCGCGCCGGCACCGCGATACCACGTCGTGGGACGTGCAGCCCACCGGTTTATCGACGGCGAGCAGCATATTCAATTGAGAAGGCGTACGACGAGCCATGTACCATCCAAAAAGTTAGAGCTCGACGGTCACCGAAGCGGGATCCTCCCCCACCAGCTCGGCCAGCATGGGAAGTGCCGCGGTGAGCGTCTCGAAAATCGTTCCGTTATTGGTAAAGCCGGCGGCAGCGTGATGTCCGCCTCCGCCAAAGTTGGCCGCAATCTCGGAGACATCCATGTCACCCTTGGAGCGCAGGTTTCCGCGCACCTTGGTATCGCCCTCGATGCCCTTAAGGAACAGGCAGACCTCGACACCCATCACCGAGCGCACCACATCGACCAAGCCGTCGCACTCATCCGAGGTGACGCCACATTCCTTAAGGTCGCTTTCGTACGCGTAGCTATACGCCACGCGCCCGTGCGCGACCGTCTTGATGCGGCCCATGACGATGGACTTGAGGTGCAAGAACTCGACGCGCATGCTCTGATAGACCTCGAGCGCGACACGCGCCGGGTCGGCACCGTGCGCCACCAGGCGCGAAGCCGCATGGAACGCGGCGGCATCGGCATTCTGATACTGAAAACGACCGGTATCGGTAACCAGGCCACAGAGCAGGCAGGTGGCGATGCGATCGCGAACGACAATGCCGCAATCATCCAAAAAGCGGTCGATGATCATGGCGCACGCCGCAGCATCGACACGCCTCAGGCTTACCTCGGCAAACTCCTCGCGCGCCGGATGGTGGTCAAAGCACACCACATGTTTGGAGCGGCGGAGCACGTCGGCCGAGTTGTTCAGACGCTCGACAACCGGCACATCCACCGAGATAAACAGGTCGGGATCGCCCGTAAAGCTCGAAGCCGGCACCAGACGATCGGCGCCTTCCATAAAGCGGTAAATACGCGGAACGGGATCGTCGTCTGCGAGCAGCAGCGCGATGTCCTTGTCGGGGAACGCCTTCATGAGCGAGAGACCCAGGCCCAACACGGAGCCCAGGGCATCGCCGTCGGGAGAGGTATGACCCGAGATCGCAATGGAGGACGCACCCTCGATAAGCTCGAGGATGCGTCGTTTAATATCTGCAGACTCGCACGAGACGAGGTCGGCGGAATTAGTCATCTAAAGCTGCCTCCTGGGCGGCATCCGCTATGGGATAGCCGTCCTCGTCCTTTTCGATCGCCAGCGTGGCCGGGACATTCTCCAGCGCACGCGTAATGCGCTCGGCCTCATCGGTCGAGCGATCGATGCGAAAATCGAGCTCGGGCGTGACGCGCCAGTCGAGTGAACGAGCCAACAGGCTGCGAATGCGGCCCTTGGCGCTGGCGAGCGCCTCCATGACCTCATCGTAGCGGCTCGCATCGCACGACACGTACACGCGCGCGAACGAACGGTCCACCGCGACCTCGACCGCGGTCAGGGTGACCAGGTCGAGACGCGGATCGGAAACCTCAAAGAGAAGGATATAACCGAGCTTCTCGCGAAGCTGCTCGCCCAGACGGCGGGTTGCCTGCGTTTGCTTCATAGCGCTACCCCCTACTCGGTACGGGCAACCTGGTCGATACGGTAACCCTCGATCTGGTCGCCGGGCTTGATGTCCTGGAAGTTCTCCAGGCCAATGCCGCCCTCGGAACCGCTCTTAAGGCTCTTGGCCTCGTCCTTGTAGTGGCGCATCGAGGCGATCTTACCGTTAAAGACAACGATGCCGTCGCGCACCAGGCGCACGGAATCGGTCGCGGCGATCTCGCCCTCCTCGACGCGGACACCGGCGGCGATACCGACTTTGGGCACCTTAAAGGTGTCCAGGACGGTCGCGGTACCCGTGGAGACCTCGACCTCGGTGGGCTTGAGCATGCCGATACGGGCAGCGTCGAGCTCCTCGAGGCACTTGTAGATAACGTCGTAGCAACGAATCTCGACGCCCTCGCGCTCGGCAGCGGAGCGGGCCTTACCGTCGGGACGCACGCCAAAGCCAATGATGATGGCGTTGGAGGCGTCGGCCAGGACGACGTCGGTCTCGTTGATGGCACCGACCGCGGAGTGGATCGTGTTGATGCGGACCTCGGACTGATCCATCTTGTCGAGCGAGTCCTGAAGGGCCTCGATGGAGCCCTGGACGTCGGCCTTGATGATCAGGTTGAGCTCCTTGACCTCGGCGTCAGCGATGGTCTCGAAGAGGTTCTCGAGCGTGACGTGCTTCACGCGGCTCTGCTCCTCGATACGGGCCTTGAGCGAGCGCTCATCGGCCAGGGCGCGCGCCTCGCGCTCGTCCTCGAACACGCGGAACTCGTCACCGGCGTTGGGGACGGACTGCAGGCCCAGGATCTCGACGGCGTCGGAGGGACCGGCCTCGGTGACGGCGCGGCCCTTGGGGTCGAGCATGGCGCGGACGCGGCCATAGGTGAGGCCGGCGACCAGCGTATCGCCCACGTGCAGGGTACCGCGGGTCACGAGCACGGTAGCGACCGAGCCGCGGCCCTTGTCGAGCTTGGCCTCGAGGACGTTGCCCGAGGCGAAGGTATCGGGGTTGGCCTTGAGCTCGAGCACGTCGGCCTGGAGCAGCACGGTCTCCAGAAGGTCGTCGATACCGATCTTCTGCTTGGCCGAGATGTTGACGAACATATTCTGTCCGCCCCACTCCTCGGGGATGACGCCGTACTCGGTGAGTTCCTGGCGCACGCGGTCGGGGTTGGCGCCGGGCTTATCGATCTTGTTGACGGCGACGACGATGGGAACGCCGGCGGCCTTGGCGTGGTTGATCGACTCGACCGTCTGGGGCATGACGCCGTCGTCGGCGGCGACGATCAGGATGACGATGTCGGTCACCTTGGCGCCACGGGCACGCATGGCCGTAAAGGTAGCGTGGCCCGGGGTATCGATGAAGGTGATCTTGCGGTCGTTGATCATGACCTGCGAAGCGCCGATGGCCTGGGTAATGCCGCCAGCCTCGCCGGCAGCGACGCCGGTGTGGCGGATGGCGTCGAGCAGGCTCGTCTTGCCGTGGTCGACGTGACCCATGACGGTGACGACCGGGGCGCGGGGCTTAAGGTCGGCGGGATCGTCGTAGAACGAGAAGGTGTTCTCCTCCTCGGGGGTGATGATCCTGATCTGACGGCCCAAGTCGTCGGCAACGAGCTCGACAAGGTCGTCGGACATGGACTGCGTCATGGTGAGCGGCGTGCCCAGCAGGAACAGGCGCTTGATGATGTCGTTGGCCGGAACGTCAAGCGCCTCGGCAAGCTCCTGGACGGTAACGCCCTGGGAGACCTTGATGGCGTCGAGCTCCTCGGGGTTCACGCCCTGGGCCAGCGCCTCCTCAATCTTGCGCTCCTCCTGAGCCCTAGCGGCCTCGCGCTCGCGCTTCTCCTTGCGCTTCTTGCGGCGACCGGTGGACTCGCGAGAGGCCTCCTCGACGGCGGCACGGGCCTCCTCGAGAACCTTCTCGCGGCTGTACTCCTCGGCCTCGCGCGCCATGCGGCTGTAGTGGTCCTCTTCGCTGTTGTGACCACCCTTGCGCTTCTTGCCCTTGCCCTGCTTATCGGGGTTGGGGAAATCCATGCCGGCAGCGACATTGTTGCTGGCATTGGTGCGATGGCTGTGCGGGCGGCTCTCGGAGGCGTTGCGGTCGTTGCGACGGCCGCCACGACGATCGCTGTTGCCGCCGCGACGGTTGCCGCGCTCGGCCTTGGCCTTGTCCTCGGCGTCCTTCTTCTCCTTGAGCACGGTCTCCTGTGCGGCGATCTGATCGAGCAGCGAACGGAAGCGCGAACCGGAGTCGGAAGCGGGAACGGCGCGGCGCTGGGCCTCGCGAGCAGCCTCCTCCTTTTCGCGGGCAAGGCGCTCCTGCTCGGCCTTCTTCTTGGCCTCGGCCTCGGCACGGGCTGCCTCCTCGGCAGCCTGGGCGGCGGCAAACTGGCGGCGCTCCTCCTCGCGTGCCTTCTCGGCGGCGATGCGCTCGCGCTCGGCCTCGGCGGCACGCGCTGCCTCCTCGGCGGCGGCAGCCTCCTCCTCGGCCTGCTTGGCGGCCTCGACTTCCTGGGCGCGGGCCTCGATCACCGAGGCAAGCTGCTTGCGGACCATGGCAACATAAGCGTCCTCCAGCGCGGAGGAAGCAGACTTAGCGGGAATCTTCATTTCGGCGAGGTGACCCATCAGTTCCTTGGAGGTCATGCCGAACTCTTTGGCCAGGGTGGAAACACGGACTTTAGCCATATGACTTCACCTACCCTTTCTGGCACCTTGGGTGCCTAGAGACTGAACGAGCGTGGGATGTGCGCCGGAACCTGTCCAGCGCAACCGCGCGCTAGATCAGGTCCTCCGCATCATCGAAGGCGTCGGTGTCGTGGACACCGCAGAAACGGGAACCGGGACGGGCCTGGTTGCGGCACTGGATGCCGTCCTCGGACACGTACTCGCAACGACGGGCGTCGTCATCCTCCTCGTCACCGATCAGGTCAGCGGCAGGCTCCTCGTGAACGGGAACGTTCTTGAGGATGTCGGCGGCAAGGGTCTCGGACTTAATGTCGATGTGCCAGCCGGTCAGGCGTGCGGCCAGGCGGGCGTTCTGGCCCTCCTTGCCAATGGCGAGCGAAAGCTGGTCGTCGGGCACAATGACGCCGGCATAGGCCTTCTCCTCGTCGATAAGGACGCGAGTGACCTTGGCGGGCGACAGGGCGTTGGCGACGTAGACGGCCGGATCGGCATCCCACAGGATGACGTCGACGCGCTCACCGCGCAGCTCGCCCACGACGGCGCGCACACGGCTGCCCTTGGGGCCGACGCAGGCGCCCACGGGATCCAGGCGGTCGTCGAGCGAGTGGACGGCGACCTTGGAGCGCTGGCCGGGCTCGCGGGCGATCGACTTGATCTGGACGGTGCCCTCATAGATCTCGGGCACCTCCTGCTCAAACAGACGACGCATGAGCTCGGGGTGGGTACGCGAGATAACGATCGGCGGACGGCTGTGCTCGCCGCGGACCGGCGGAAGCGTGGAGTTGGGGTCGCGAACGTCAATGATCACGGCCTTGATGTGCTGGTTGTGCAGATAGCGCTCGCCCATGGGGCGCTCGTTGCGCTCGTTCTCGTAGCGGCGCTGATCAAAGTGCGGAAGCTCGGCCTCGACGCCTTCGCGGATCTTGACGATCGTAAAGTCGGGTGTGGACTGCAGTACGGTACCGCTGATGAGGTCGCCGATACGGCCGGAGAACTCCTCGTAGATCTGCTCGCGGGCGGAGTTGCGCACGATGGCGTTGATCTCGGCCTTGGCGTGCTGGGCGGCGATGCGGCTGGTGTTCTTGGGGGTGACGTCGATCTCCTCGAACTCGGTGAAGTTGCCCTCCTCGTCCATGGAATCGTCGATCGGCTCCAGGCGGTAGACATAGATCTTGCCGGTGGTGCGGTCGATGGTCACCTTGGCGCCCCACTCAAGATGCAGGATCTCGGCATAGCTCTTGGCGAGCGACTGCTCCAGGCGGTCGATCAGGTAGAGCTGGTCGATGTGCTTCTCCTGGCAAAGCTCCATCAGGGCGGACATCATGTCGGATGCTGCCATGTTAGTTTCCTTCCTTCGCGGGCTTGAAGTCATAGACGGGCTTCAACTTGCACTTTTTAACATCGGAAAAATCGAGGGTGACAGACTCGCCGTCCTCGAGCTCGAGGGTTACGTTGGTCTCGGTCGCGGCGGCAATCTTGCCGGAGTACTTGCGACGGCCCTCGGTGGCGGTGGAGGAAAGCTCGCAGTCCTCGCCCACAAAGCGGGCAAAGTCACGCGGACGGCGCAGCGGGCGCGCCATACCCGGGCTCGACACCTCAAGCGTATAGCTCGAAGAGATGGGGTCGAGCTCCTCGATCACGTCGCCGACCCACTTGGTGTTGGCCGTGACGTCGTTGAGCGACAGGCTCTGACCCTCGGCACCCTCGATACGCACACGCACGCAGGGGGCCTTGGTAGCACCCACGAGCTCAACGTCGACAATATCGACATCGTGCTGGGGAGCGACGGCCTCGAGCGCGTCGATGATCGCCTGCTCGGTCTTGGTCTTGACCATTGCGGCACCTCCATCCATACAAAAAAGAAGCGGGGCCGAAACCCCACTTCTTTCAATTACAACTTCATTTGCAAGCAAACTATACCAATACCTGCGAAAACGTGCAACCACAGCACAAATCCGCAGGTCAGCGTGAGCACAGGTTCTCCACAAGAAATGGATAATTAGGTGTAGTCGCAAGTATCCATATCCAAAAAGAGGGACGACCCAGCCGGATCGTCCCTCGTCTATTGTGCATCAACTATATGCGCAAGGTTTACTTAACCACCAGGTTGACCAGCTTGCCGGGCACGCAGATGGCCTTGACGACCGTCTTGCCCTCGAGCCACTTGGCAACAGCGGCCTCGGCGGCAGCCTGCATCTCCTCGTTGGAGGCATCGCGGGCCACATCGATGCGGCCGCGGACCTTACCGAGCACCTGGACCACGATCTGCACCGTGTCCTCGATGGACTCGGCCAGGTCAAACTCGGGCCAGGAGGCGGTGTAGGCGTTGCCCTCGCAGCCGAGTGCCTCGTGCCACAGCTCGTCGGCCCAGAACGGGCAGATGGGGGCAAGGACGCTCACGATGTCCTTGGCCACGCCGTAGCACAGTGCCTTGTCGCGCGATGCGCCCTCGGTGGCGTTGAGGTAGGCGCTCGCTGCGTTGACGAGCTCCATGACGGCCGAGATCGCGGTGTTAAACTGGCCGCGATCGAAGTCCTCGGTGCACTTGGCGATGGTGCGGTGACGCTCGCGATAGAGCTTCATCGCGGTCTCGTCGAGCACGGACTTGTCGAAGGCAACGTTGGCATCACCCGACTGGACAAGCTGCCACACGATACGCCAAGCGCGCTTGATAAAGCGGTTGGCACCCTCGACGGCCTTGGGATCCCAGTCAAAGTCCTTCTCGGGCGGGGCGATAAACAGGATCGCCAGACGCATGGTGTCGGCGCCGTAGGGCTCGATAACCGAGCTCGGAGGCACGACGTTGCCCTTGGACTTGGACATGGTGTCGCCGTTCTCGTCCTTGACCATGCCCTGGCACAGCAGGTTGGTAAAGGGCTCGTCCACGCTCAGCAGACCCAGGTCGCGCAGCGCCTTGGTAAAGAAGCGGCTGTAGAGCAGGTGCAAAATGGCGTGCTCGATGCCGCCGATGTAGTTATCGACGGGCATCCAACGGTCTGCCGCCTCGCGGGAGAAGGGCAGCTCGGTGTTGTGCGGGTCGGTATAGCGCAGGTAATACCAACTGGAGCAGGTGAAGGTGTCCATGGTATCGGTCTCGCGCTTGGCCGGGCGGCCGCAGACCGGGCAGGTAGTCTCGTAGAAGTCCTTGCACTCGGCGAGGGTCTCGCCGGCGCCCAGGTCCAGGTTCTCGGGCAGCGTCACCGGCAGCTGGTCCTCGGGCACGGGCACAATGCCGCAGTGCTCGCAATGGATGGCCGGGATGGGGTTGCCCCAATAGCGCTGACGGCTGATGAGCCAGTCGCGCAGGCGGAACTCGACCTTGCGACGACCGCAGCCCATGGCCTCGAGGTCGGCCACGATGGCAGCCTCGCCCTCGGAGTGCTTACCGCCGCGCATGCCGGTGTACTTGCCGGACTGGACGAGCGTGCCCTCGGCAGCGTGGGCGCAATCCCAGTCGACGGTCTCGGCATGGAAGGTATCGATGGTCTCGCCACTGGCCTCGACGGAAGCGCGGTCGTCATCGTCCAGGATGATCGGGACGATCGGGAGGTCGTACTTGCGGGCAAACTCAAAGTCGCGCTGGTCGCCGCAGGGAACGGCCATGACGGCGCCGGTGCCGTAATCGGCAACGACATAGTCGGCAACCCACACGGGAACCTTCTCGCCGTTGACGGGGTTAACCACGTAGCGGCCCGTAAAGGCACCGTGCTTCTCGAGGGTGCCCTGGGCACGCTCGACAGCAGAGATATGCTTGGAGTCCTCGACGATCTTGGTCACGGCCTCCTCGTACTCCGTGCCCTCGACGAGCTCGTGCAGACGAGCGTACTCGGGAGCCAGGACAAAGAAGGAGACGCCAAAGAGCGTGTCGGCACGCGTGGTGAAAACGGTGATCTTGCCCTCGTCGCCCTCGATGGGATCGCCGTTGGCATCACACAGGGTAAAGTCGACCTCTGCGCCCTCGGAGCGGCCGATCCAGTTGGCCTGCATCTGCTTAACGCGCTCGGGCCAGCCGGGGAGCTTCTCCAGATCGTCGAGCAGCTCCTGGGAGTACTCGGTAATCTTGTAGTACCACTGCTCAAGGTCGCGCTTCTCGGGCTCGGTGCCGCAGCGCCAGCACTTGCCCTCGGTAACCTGCTCGTTGGCCAGAACGGTCTTACAGTTGGGGCACCAGTTGACCGGGTTCTTCTTGCGGTAGACCAGGCCCTTTTCCCACATCTTCTCAAAGATCCACTGACCCCAGCGGTAGTAGTCGGGGCTGCAGGTCTTGACCATGCGATCCAGATCGTAGGAGAAGCCCATGCGCTTCATCGTGGCGAGCGCCTGGTCCATGTTCTTATACGTCCAGGCGGCAGCCTGCGTGTTGTGCTTGATGGCGGCGTTCTCGGCGGGCAGGCCAAAGGCGTCAAAGCCAATGGGATGCAGCACGTCAAAGCCGCGCATACGGGCCTGACGGGCCATGGCATCGCCGATGGTATAGTTGCGCGCGTGGCCCATGTGCAGGTCGCCCGAAGGATACGGGAACATCTCGAGCACGTACTTCTTGGGCTTGCTGGCGTCGGTGTCGACGGCAAAGAGGTTGGAGTCCTCCCAGGCCTTCATCCACTTGGACTCAATGGCCTGCGCGTCGTAGGCAGGGATCTCGTCCTTATGATCTGTGCAATCGCACATATCAGCTCCTTTAATCTTAGCTGGGGTCGGTCGGCTTGGCTTTATTCGCTACTGCGGACAGTCCTGCGCAAGACGAAGAGCACATTAAGTGCTCTTCTTTGTGTGCGGAACTTGTAGCGAACAAAGCCAAGCCGACCGACCCTAAGGTTAACTTGACTGATGATAGCAAATACGACAAGCGAGATGCCTGCGACTTGCAGGCATCTCGCTTTATCTTAATAACGTGGTTGGAACTCAACCTTTATGTGCGGCTCTTATCCTATCGATAAGACACAGACTGCTGCGAATCCTTGACGACTACGTCGTGGGCGCCGCCTTCGACAATCGAGGTCGAGCTCACCAGGGTCAGGCGTGCCTTTTTCTGGAGCTCGGGAATCGAGAGGGCACCGCAGTTGCACATCGTGGACTTGATCTTGTAGAGCGTGCCGCCCACGCCGTCCTTAAGGGAGCCGGCGTAGGGAACGTAGGAGTCGACGCCCTCGACAAAGCTGAGCTTCGCGGCGCCGCCCAGGTCGTAGCGCTGCCAGTTGCGGGCACGCGCAGAACCCTCGCCCCAGTACTCCTTCATGTACTGACCGTTGACGTTGACGCGCTCGGTCGGGCTCTCGTCAAAGCGGGCAAAGTAGCGGCCCAGCATCATAAAGTCGGCACCCATGGCAAGGGCGAGCGTCATGTGGTAGTCGTAGACGATACCGCCGTCGGAGCACACGGGCACGTAGACGCCGGTCTCCTCGTAGTACTCGTCGCGAGCGCGGCAGACGTCGATCAGCGCGGTGGCCTGGCCACGGCCGATACCCTTGGTCTCGCGGGTAATGCAGATGGAACCGCCGCCGATACCCACCTTGATAAAGTCGGCACCGCAGTCGGCCAAAAAGCGGAAGCCCTCGGCGTCAACGACGTTGCCGGCACCGACCTTGACGTCCTCGCCGTAGTTGGCGCGGATCCACTCGATGGTGCGCTTCTGCCACTCGCTGAAGCCCTCGGAAGAGTCGATGCACAGGACATCGGCGCCGGCCTCGATGAGCAGCGGCACGCGCTCGGCATAGTCGCGGGTGTTGATGCCGGCGCCGACCATGTAGCGCTTATCGCCGTCGAGCAGCTCGTTGGGGTTGGTCTTGTGGCTGTCGTAGTCCTTGCGGAAGACGATGCCCATAAGGTGATCGTTGTCGTCGACAATGGGCAGGGCGTTGAGCTTGTTGTCCCAGATGACGTCGTTGGCAACCTTGAGGCTGATGTTCTTGTCGCCCACGATGAGCTGCTCACGCGGGGTCATGAACTCGGAGACCTTCTTTTGGTGGTCATCGCGGCTGGGGCGATAGTCACGGCTGGTAACGATACCCAGGAGTTTGCCCTTGGGAGTGCCGTCGTCGGTGACCGGCATGGTGGAGTGACCGGTCTTCTCCTTGAGCTCGATGACCTGCTCCATGGTCATGTCGGGGGTCAGCGTAGAATCGGACTGGACAAAGCCGGCCTTGTGATCCTTGACGGCCTTGACCATGGCGGCCTCGGACTCGGGGGTCTGGGAGCCGTAAATGAAGGACAGGCCACCCTCGGTAGCGAGCGCGACACCCATGTCGACGCCCGAGACGGACTGCATGATGGCGGAAACCATGGGGATGTTCAGGGTGATTGCCGGCTTCTCGCCGCGCTTAAAGCGGGTTAGCGGCGTCTTAAGAGAGACGTTGTTGGGGATGCACTGCGAGGACGAATAACCAGGGACCAGCAGATACTCCGAAAACGTGTGGGACTCACCGGGAAAGAACGTAGCCATGTTTCTCCTTTTTCCATGCGACCGGTCGGCTGCAGGCCTCGTAGGACCCAGCCCAACCTTGGGCGCCCAATACTGGGCAAGTATCTTAACGCACTTTGACTGCTACAATGCATGATTTAAGAAGAGCACACGAGGGTTTAACGCAGGCTTTGCGTTTGCCCAGCAGACACTTTAGCGGAGAGACGTGGAGCGCATGGAGTACAAGACGACGGCAAAACTGGTCATTCAGTCGTGCGACAAAGATCTGCCGGGCGTGTTCGGCCACGGCTGCGTCTTGCTGCTGCAGGGTATCGCCCGCGAACACTCGATCAACCGCGCCGCCAAGAGCATGGGCATGGCCTATTCCAAGGCATGGCGCATTGTGAACGAGGCCGAGGGGCAGCTGGGGTGCAAGCTCATCGAGCGCGACGGCGCCCGCGGGAGCTCGCTCACCCCCGCCGGCGAGCGAGCCATAGCGGCCTACGAGGAGCTGCAGGCCGAGATCAACGAAGTCATAGCCGCAAGGGCCAACGACCTGATCGACACCATCAAAGAGTAGCTAATTTGGGACGGGGCTTTTTTAGCTACCCATCCAGAGCATTCTTAACTCATAGCCAAAAATTGACATTGGGTAGCTAAAAAAGCCCCGTCCCAAATTAGCTACTGTCGGAGGGCGTTATCGAGGGCGGCGGCTACCGTCAGGGGGTCGTCGGTGCCGGCGAAGAGGCGGATGGTGTCCCCCTGTTTGCCACGTGGGGCCGAAAGACGCGTCGTTGCGCCGCCGGCAGGCGATGTGCGAAACTCCCCCGGCAAAGCGTCGAACAGCTCTCCCGCGCTACGCTCGATAAGGTCAAACTCAACTGCCGGGCCAAAGCCATGCTCGAGGATTCCCGTTGCAACCGCATGGTCAGGATGCGAGCTCAGCCCGGGATAGCGCACGTTGCACACCATCTCGTTCGCGGCCAGATACTCGGCCAGCGCACGGGCGCGGTCGAAATGCGCCTGCATGCGAGCGTTAAGCGAGGAAAACCCGCGCTCCAGCACGTCGGCCTCCTCAGCAGAAAGATCGAGCGCCGACGCACCGCAGCCCGCAAACAACGCATGCGCGCACTCAGCCGCGGCATCCACACGATGGCGCTTGACCTGCGATCGCGCCACCGAAGCGGCAACGAGCTTACGCGGGGCCTTACCGGCACACACGCGGTCGAGTGCCTCGAGCGACAGCACGGCGCCCAAGCTCAGCGGATTGCAGCCAAAGACGTCAGCCACGGTGTTGTCAACAACCAGCAGTGCATGGGCCTCACGCGCGGCGCGGCCTAACGCGCGCAAATCGGGCACACGCAGACCGAACGCGCCAATGGAGTTGGCGAACCACCACAGGTGCGGCCCCTCGGCATCAAGCGAAGCATCAAAGCCCTCGGACGCAGCAGCAAACGCCTCGGCGGACGGCGAGCCCACCAACACGACATCGCAGCCCTCAAAGCCGCACGCAAACGCTTCGGCAAAGTCATCCGCAAAGGCCACCAGGCGATCGCCGGGGCGCACAATCCCCAGAAGCGAAAGCGCCGCCGGCACATGCGAGGCCGCAACCAGTCGCGCCTCGCGCGCGCCAGCCCTTGCAGCCCAGGCCTCTTCTAGCTGTTGTGCGTCCACGTGACACCGTCCCTTCAAAACAAAAGCCCACGATGCGGATGTTTCCCCAATCTACTCGCTAGGGTTCTAGCCGTGGTATTCGCCGTTGTATTGGATAAGCGTTAGGTCCTCCACGCCATCGAGGGCACGGATGGCGTCGGCATAGGGCATATCTACACCGTCAGAGAACACCTCGACGGCCATCTCGATCTTGTCGCCGCGCATAGTCTTGGACTTAACGGTGAACTTGGTGCGCCCAAACGCGCGCACGATATCGTCGCCAGTGGTCTGGCCCGTGTAGTGAATGACCATCATGTACACGCGCGACTTGTCCTGACTGCTCGCAAAGCCGGCGATCATCAGCACGATCACTGCTGCCGTGAGCCCAACGAGTGCATACATGCCGGCTCCCGCCGTAATGCCCGTGGTAATGGACCAAAACAGATACAGCAGGTCGAGCGGGTCCTTGACCGCCGTACGGTAGCGGACGATGGACAGAGCACCGACCATACCGAGCGAGATGACCACGTTTGTCGAGATCGCGAGCGTGACCATGCAGGTGAGCACGCACATGCCCACGAGCGTCACGGCAAAGCTACGCGAATACACCACGCCGGTAAAAAAGCGCTTGTACACGTAATAGATCAGGATGCCCATGGCGAGCGCCACGAGCAGCGACAGGCCGATCTTGGCAGGGTCGACCTGACCAAACGCCTCCAAGACGGAGTTCTTAAAAAAGTCCCTGGTGCTCATGGTCTAAATATCCCCTCGGTTCTCAAAATCCGATTCCCAGTAGTCAAAACCGCGCAGGTAGGCGGTCTTTTCGTAACACAGGCAGTACTTGGAGACCGCCGTAAGCTCGGCCGCGCCCGGCGGCACCATATCGCGCACCAGCTGCGGACAAAACTCGGTAAACTTGACCTCCATCACCAGCTTGCCGGGCTCCAGCACGGGCAGCGCGGGCAAGGTCGCGTCAAAGATATCAAAGCTACCCACCGCGGCACGCACGTTCATGTCAAACGTAATGCGCACGGTGCCCTCATCCATCACCCACGGCTCGCGCTCGTAGTCCACGATGGTCCGCGGGCGCATCATGTTGCAGATACACTCGATGTAGAACTCGCGGCAGAGTTGGTGCGGGCTCCTCAGCAAAAAGCCGTAGTCGCCAGCCAGGATCTGCTCAAACTCGCCGCGCGTGAGCGGCGCGTCCTCCTTGTAGATCCAGCTGCCGTACTTCTTTTTGCGCTCGAGCTTAATCACCCTGTCGCTGCCGTTATAGATGCGCACGCGATACTTTTTGCGCATGAGAATACCGGCGTCTTTTTCCTCGTAGGCCGAGTTGCAGTAGTCGTCAAAGTACAGGCTGCGAATGGTGTAGCCACCCGAGCGCGCATGCTTGTCCAGTTTAAAAACCGGCGCCATGCGACAGGCAAGCGCGGAGTGCTCGCCCTCGTTAATGAGATATTTGAGCTCGTGGCGATAACGCTCCTGCGTGGCACGCGCAGGCGGGGCCGCCAGGCGCTCAAGCAACGCGCTAGCCCTCCTCATACGTGTCCTCCACGACCTTACCGCCGTCTTGCACGTAAAAGCACTTCATGCCGTACTGCTTGCCATCGTCGGTCACATAGTAGTCAAACGCATCTTGCGTATAGCCGTCGGAGTTGGTGGCACGCACGCGCACAAAGTACTGGCCGGTATCGGGCGCATCGCACGTTACCTCCGGCAGCAGCACGTCCTCGGCCTTAAAAAGCACGTCATTGATGGCGTAGTCGCGCGCAAGCTCGACGGTATAGCGAATATCGCGCGCCTCAAAGTCGTACGCGGCATCCCAGTTCACACGCAACTTGCCGTTTTCAATCTGCGGCACGCCAATGTAGAACGGCATGGGCTTTTTATAGCTTTCGCAATAGCTCTTGTAGTTTTCCTCGATCTCGGAGGGAATCGCCGCGGCAATCTGCTCGTATTCGTCTTTGGTAACGGGCAGGTTATCGAGGTCGGGCGCGGAAAAGACAAGCGACTCGGTCACTTCGCGGTAATGTTTAATCATCTTGGCCAGACGCGCCTCGGTCAGATACGAGCGCAAGTCCTTGACGGCACGGTCGAGTTCGCTGCGGAACGACTTGCTGCGCAACGCGCGGTTAAACAGCACGTTGCCCCAGTAGTTGCTCACGCCGCGCTCCCAGCTCGCATAATCCGAGAACCCCGTCAGGCTCAACTCGAGCTTGCGCAGCATGCCGTCGTTATCCCAATCCAGGATGTACCAAACCTTGGAGTTAAGCGGGCTGTACAGATAGCAGTTACGGTTCTGCGTGTCGCAGTTGCCCGTCAGAATCTGAAACGCCAGCCAATAGACCAGGTTCTCGGTATCAAAGTAGGTGTCGAGCACGTCATCGATCTTTTGCGATTCGTCGTTGAGCGCATCGAGCATCTCGATGAGCTTGGTGTGGTCCGAGTCGCCCTTAATCTCGAGCATGCCCTCAAAAGCCGCCTGGTTATAGTCGGGGTCATCGGTGAGCTTAATGGTGTCCTCAAAGCGATGGAAATCGAAGCTGTTCACCTTATACAGATGCCCGCTCTTATCCAGACCGTGGGCCTTGAGCGCCGTCTTGTTGAGCTGCTCGACCTGCGTAAACAGACCGTAGTCTTCAAAGGTGTCGTTGGATTTTTCGGTCTGGTCGCACACCCATAAGTGCACAAACTGCGTGCGCAGGCCCATCATCTGGGGAATGCCACGGATCAAATCGTAGGCCATCTTGTTACGAAAGCGCATGCCCTCGCCCATATGCTTGTTGAGCGCAATCGCGCGCTGCTGACGCCACGTGCCCTTGCCCTTTTTGAGCTCCACCTTGTAGTTCTTTTGCGTATAGGTACTCGACGTCTGACCGCGCACTTGCACGGTGGCGTTGGGGGCCTCCTCGCCATAGCCCACCTCGCCAGCAACGGGGCCCTTATCATCGCCTGGCTGCAGCAGGCCCATAACCTGATAGCGTGTCACGCCCATGTCGGCATAGTCGTACACCGAGTACGTATTGATCTCGGCCCAGCTGTGGTCGGTGTTCTCGGAGCTGTTGCCTCGCGAGACCGTTAGGTACATGGTCACAATGCCCGAGTCGTCGTAGACCTCGTACAGTTCGTCCTTATCGCGCAGGTGCTTGGCCTCTCCCGAGGCCTCGGCCTTGTTAATCTTGCCCTGCTTCTTGGCCTTTTTTGTCGAGGATTCGTCCTGCGCAGAGCAGCCCGAAAGCAGCAGTGTGCCGGCAGCCGCCTCAATCAAGCGGCGACGCGATATCATCCTATCGGTCATCAGAACCTCCCCAATGGTTGCGATACACACGGACCACCGTGCGTTCAAACGCGCCATGTGGCTCGCCCTTATGGCGGGCTTCCTCATAGCGCCGCTCGGCACGGTCGAGCAAGCGGCCCAGCTGTGTAAAGCGACCCGTCTTGTCTGTCGCCACCATGGGCTGTTGACTCAGAATACGATACGGCAAGTTGGCAGTATAGGTGTCGAGTCGCAGCAGCGCCACGATAAAAAACACCGCCGCACCCAACAAAAAGCCAAAGCCGTAAAACTGCTGCGGCAAGAGCAGCGACACGGCAGTCGCCAGCCCCGCCACACCGGCAAACAGGCCCGAGGCCAGCACGGCCCCCTTGTAGTCGGTAAAGTACAGCAAGATGAGCATCACCGTATTGCCCACGGCATACAGGCCATAGCCCACGCACAGCGTGCGAAAATACCCGTGCATAAGACTGTTAAAGCCCAGTGGCAGGGCCGAGAGCACCGTGGTCTCGAGCGAAATGACTGCCGCCGTCACAAACAGCTGCTTGAGCGCGCAAAAGCGCAGTTCGCTGTTGAGCGTGGAGAGCATCTCCTCCTCGGCCACCACGATGTCGCCCACTACGCCGCCGTCGTTGAACAGGCTGTAGTAGTCGCGGTAGCGCGGATAAAAGTTGACCTCGACCGAGACCACAAAGTTGACGGTCGTGACCAGGATCGTCAAAAACGCGATGAGCGCCGGAACATCGTGGTAGGGCGCGCCATAAAACAAGCCCTTGACCTGCACGCCAATGGGGCCGGCCCAAATAATTACCAGGTGCGCAAAGAGCCCCAGGTTGGTAAACAGGCCCGTGAGCGCCAGCGACATAAACTGATCGAGCCAGCGCAAAAAGAGCCAGGGGCTGCGGTCGCTCTGCGGAAAATACCGGTACAGCAGCACCACGTCCCAGGCGAGCATGACGCCGTAGCCCAGGGAGATTGACGCCAGTAGGCCCTCGACCGGCGGCAGCCCCAGCGCCAGCGCAGCCAGGGCGCACAGGCACACCACGCCAATGGCAGCCACAAAGCTGCACAGAATGCCACGGTAGTCCTTAATAGCGGTGAGGTAGTTCATGCCGTTCCAGTTGACGATCATAATGTTGAACAGCCACAGGCACAGCAGCCCCTGCAGCAGCGTGGCGCCCGAGAACAGCAAAAAGACGCCGTAGAGCGCCGTGCCCGTAACCAGCATGATGGCGTTGGAACCCCAAAACGAGGGCAAGACCTCTTCTTCGCGCTCAGCGAAGAGCATGTCCGCCAAAAAGCGCGTGACGGGCATGGAGAAAAAGCTCGTGAGCGTAAGCGACGCCAGCAGCGTATAGGTCACCATGCACACCAGCAGATCCTGGTTGGCGCGGCCCACACCCCACAGACCGCACAGCACCAAGATGCCCACCTGGAGCAGCACGCCCAGCAGCATGGGGCCCGTGCACACAATGCCGGCGTAGCCGTAGGCGCGCATCGTGGCAAACAGACCCTTGCGCCTAAACAGGCGCTTGAGCTCAAAACCGATTCCGGCCACCGGCTACTCCCCCTTTCTGGGCAAATCATACGCACGCGCCGTCTCGTCGTACAGCGCGCGATAGTTGGCGAGCATCTGATCGTGCAAAAAGTACGTGGCAACGCGACGCTGGCCGCGCTCCCCCATCTCGATACGGCGGGCACGGCTTGCGCACATGCGCTCCATGGCATCGGCCAAGCCCTTGCGATACATAGGCGGCGTCACAAATCCCGCCACGCCAAAGTCGTCGCCCGGGGCGCCTTCGAGCAGCTCACGGCAGCAGCCCACCTCGGTCGTTACGCAGGGACGACGCGCGGCAAGCGACTCCAGCACGCTGAGCGGCTGGCCCTCGGAGATGCTCGTCAAAATGGTAAAGTCCAGCTTTTCCATGTACTCGACCACGTTGACGCGGCCGGTAAAGATCAGGTCGCGCACGCCCAGGGTATCGACCAGCGCATGGCACTCGGCGCCGTACTCCTCGTCGTCCACGCCGCCCATGATATGCAGGCGCACCTTAGGGACGCGCTCGTGCAGCTCAAAGAAGGCATAGATCATGGTCTTGACGTCCTTGATGGGCGCCAGGCGCACCACCGCGCCAATGTCAACCCAGCCGTCATCAGGCTTTAAGGGAATGTCCTTAAAGCGGTCGAACTGAATGCCATTGGGAATGACCAGGCATTTGACCGCATCGCAGCCCATATCGATCTGCGTCTTGCGTGCATTGTGAAACAGGCTCGTCACGCGAAAAGCGCGACGGTAGATCTCCTCCGAAAGCAGGTAGAAAAAGCGGATCCAGCGGTCCTTAAACGACGGCACCACCCAGTCGGCGCGAATAATCTCTTCCTCGCGCTCGCGCGTGTAGATGCCGTGCTCGGTGAGCAGCACCGGCGCATGGTGAACGCTTGAACCCAAGCAGGCGAGCAGGCCGCCGTAGCCGGTCGAGATGGCGTGATACACATCGGCCACCGGCACCTCGCTGCCCAGCAGGTAGAGCACGGGCAGCAGCATGGAGCGCATGGTATGGAATGCGTCGGCAAAAGGCGTGTAGGGATACTCGGCCAGGCACACGTCGCGAAAGATATCCATAAACGTGCGGCTCTGCAAAAACGAGAGCGGATGCACGCGACGACGCTGGAAGATATCGAACAGCACGTCCCAATCCGGATTGGAAAGCGACACCAGGCGGCGCAGCGCCTCGCGCTCGCGGTCGTTAAAGTCGGCCTCTTCCTGCTCGCCCGAAAGACGCAGGGCGTCGTCCAGAAACACCTCGTGCACCTCGACAACGTTTTTGGGCAGCTCGTAGACAAACTTGCCGCGGTCGGCCGCATGCGCGCCGATCACCCACAGCACAAACTCGTGCTCGAGCATGGCCTGTATATAGCCATGCATCCAGGTGGACACGCCACCGTGCACATAGGGGTAGCAACCCTCGAGTACCAAGCAGATTCTCATTTGTCGCTACCCTCCTTGCGCGCAATGGTCACCGTCTTGTCCGTGGCTTTGACCAGGTACAGGTCGCCCGTCAGATGCGTAATCTCGCCACCCGTGACTGCACCCGGCTCGCCGTTATTGGCGCGGAACATGAGCCACGCCTCGTCGTGAAAATTGCCCAGGTTAAGCGTCCAGGCATCCGCATCTGTATCCACGCTCACCGTCACGGACGAAAAGCGCTGGATGGCGCCCGAGCATTCCGAGCCGGTCTGGCGACGCAGGTCGGGCGCAGACTTGGTAAGCCAGTCCAGGTAGTCGGTCAGGCCGCCCTTATAGATCTCCCAGCCTTGCCTGGCGCCGCGATCGGGATCGAGCAAGTCGTCCGGGTGCATAAAGTGCGTACTCACATAGTGCATGTTGAGCTCGGACACGGCAGCCAGGCGCATATAGGAATCGTCGACCATGCCGCCCGAGACAATGCGCGGCTGCTCCACGATGCCATCGCTCGCCACGCCAAACTCCTGCACGTACGGAAGATCCGTACCATCCTCAAAATACGTACTGGCGATGGTCTTAATGCGCGGCACGTCCTCGCCAATAATCTTGCGAGCGCGGGCCGAAAGGATATTTGACGGCGGCACGTAGACCGAACCGTGCGCGTTGGGCAGCACCTCGTCCTGAAAGGCGATAAGCTCGTTGAGCGATGCAACAAGCGTCTCCTTGTTCTTCCACGTCTTGTAGTCGTACAGCGTGCCATAGTCGGTGTCCCAGAGCGCCAGCGGCTGATGGTTGTAGCCGTGAAAGCCCAGCTCTCCGCCCATCTGCAGCAGCATGCCGCCAAAGTAGCGGAACTGCGTGGTATCGGCCTGGCGCGCGGGCTCGGTCTGGTTGACCGCGTCCTCGTAGTTTTCGATCATCACACCGGTAAAGCGAATGCCGTATTTTTGCGCGAGCTTTTGCAGATCGGGCCACCAGACCTTGGCATAAAAGTCGGCGATGGAAAGCCCGTAGTCGCGCTTGATGTAGGTGCCGTCGCCCGAGGGCACGGGGCTGGGAAAGTCGTCCAGATAGAAGACGGCACTGTTGATGACCGGATAGGCCGTGGCATCGCCGAGCAGGCTGATCGCCGCGGCGTAAAACCCGCGCATGACCTTGTCGTAGATACCGATATTACATACCACGGTGCGTCCGCTACCGCAGTCATTGGACCAAATGAGCGGGGCGCCCGCATCGCCGGTCTTAGCCCACACACGCGCCGTCTCGCGCAGCGAAACCGAAAGCGACGAATCAAAGGGGTCCGAGAGCCCGTAGCGCTCTCCCCCGCCCAGCATAAAGTCCTCGCTCGGCACAATGCTTTCGGCTATTACATAGTCGTATCCGGCCGATTCAATACCAAGCTTGGGAGCAATCACCTGCAGATAGCTCGAATTATCCGGCGGCATGGCGAGCATAAGCGAACCGCCAGCACTCACCCAACTCATAATATCGGTCAGGTGCGTACCGAGCCCATCGAGCGACGGCATGAGCAGAATCACGCGATCGAAGGACGTCAGCGAGGGAATGGCATCCGCGCCGTCCAGGGCAAGGTCCACGTCGCGGTGCGCGATCTTCATGTCGAGCAGAATCTGGTCGAACTGCTCCTTTACGTCCTCGACGCCCGTCTGATCGGAATCGGTAATGACCAGGCACGTGGGCTTTTGACCAAATATTGCCGAGGAGGCCGGCACCGCATCGTTGGCGGCAAGCATCCCCAGCTTATGCTGGCCCGCACTGTACTGCACGCCGGCACGCTCCACCAGCAGCACGGCGGCCATGGCAATAAAGACCGCCCACACCACGAGCAGGCCCATCCAGCGAAAATGGCCCGCACGGTCGCGGATATGCTGAACCACGCTCATCGGGCCTCCTCCCCGTCGCGCCAAAAAGCCAGCTCCTCGCGGTTGGCGGCGCTCAAGTACACATGCTGTTTGTCGATCGCATCGATCACGCGGTGGACCTCGTCACCGTCGCGGCGCATCACGGCCAGGCGCAGGCAAAGCATCCAAACCTCCTGCTCCTCGGGCGCGTCGAGCACGAGCTGGTCGGTCACAGCCTGCGCCTCGTCGATCTGTCCGACATCGGCCAGCGCCGTCGCATACCGAATACGCAGCTCAAAGGTGTCCTCGCGCTCGCAGCGGCGCGCAAGCAGACGTGCGTACTGTTGACGCTGAATCTGAGCCACGCGTCCCTCAGCCAAACCCGAGTCTAAATACTCACCAAGAAAATCGCAGTATTCGTTGAGGTTTTGCGCGCTCGGGTCGGTCTTAAAGGCTCGCTCCAGCTGTTGCAGTTTAAGGTCGGACTCCTTGGAGATCTGCGCCACCGCCGTCGCGGCATAGTGCGCCACCTCAACGTCGTCGTTCAGCTTAGCCGCCTGCAGCTGCGCCAGGTACGCATCGGGCTCCTCGGTAAGCATGGAGAGCATGAGGCGGCGCCGGTCTGCCGGGTCGTTGACGATGAGCGCCTCCTCGAGCGGGATCACGCCCGCATCGGCTTCACGGTCGTGCACCAAGATGCTGCGATGCAGCTCGTCGTTAATGCGCAGCGACTCTAGCGTGGCGTCCTTAAGGTCCGCGCCAAACACGGCGCTACGCGTGATAAGCAGCACCACCAGCAGCGGTCCCCACAACGGCACGAGTACCATCACGGCCAGCATATGCCCGCGCACCGGCAGCAGGCCCAACTTCATAAGCGTCCACAACACCAGACAAACCAGCGCATGAATCAGCAGCAAGACGGCAGCAACGACAAGCGAGATCAAGCGACATCCCCCTCACCGTCACCGGTGTCAGCGATGTGCTGCAGAAGCGCCACGATGTCCTCGCCGTCGACAGGCTCCACCGCAATCCGCTTCGCCCTCAGGCGCTCGCGGATAATGGGCAGGTCGCTCGCCTTTGCCTGGCGCATAAGCAGGTAAAGCACGTCACCGTCGACCAGGCCCGCCGCATCGCTCTCGCGGATTGCCAACCCAATTGCGCCCACCAGCTCGCCGACAGGCTCCATGCCCGGCACCACGCGCAGGAGCAAAAAGCTGCCCATCTTGCCATCCGACAGCGCCTGCTCGGCCGCGAGCTCTTGACCAAAGGCCGCCTGCTTGAGCACGCACGTGCCATCGACGCAGCGTTTATCCTGCGCCACCGCCTCATAGTCAAAGGCACGGCCCAGCGCGCTTTCGACCAGTCCGCACAAGATGCGGAACAGGTTTTGGTAATAGAGCGTCATTTGGTTCTCGGCCGCACGACGCACAAAGATCAACACGGCGGGCGCCCCGTCGCGCTCGATCGTATATCCAAACATGGGAAGCCCCGGCGTCAGCTCGCGATTGACCCACAGGTTCGAACGACCCCCGCCGCCCAAAAGGGGTGCAAGTTGCTCAAGCGTGAGCGAGCGCGTGGCGTCTTCGGCAATCACGGGACTCGCCGCCACCAGACGTGCAAACGCCCCGCCCGAAACGTGGTAGATCGTCACCGAATTGTTTTCGAGAATCTCACCCATGAGCTCACAGCACTTGCGGTAGATGTCGCGCGGGTTGAGCACGTCGAGCTCTTGCGTCACGGCAAAGATCTTGCCAAAGCTATCGTGACGCCCCACAATCTGGCGCTTGTAGGTGCGCTTGTCCTCGATAGCATCGTGATAGAGCTGCGTGAGGAACGTATTGCGATTACGCACGAGCTCGTTTTGGTCGCGCTCCATCTTAATGGCCTCGCTGTTGCGCAGCTGCACGTAGCCGCATACGGCACCCACCACAAAGTACGCGATAAACGGCAGCCAGTTGGACGGCTCGTAAAAGAGGCCCTGGAAGGTATAGCCATACTGGGTAAAGTAGCTCACAGCCAACCCAACCGATGCCAGCAGCGCCGCAACCAGACCAAAGTCCAGGCCATACAGCGTGCCGATGAGCACGACGTAGAGCAGGCGATAATCGAGCACGTTGAGCTGGGCAGATTGCGAGAACAAATACTCCAGCACCTCGAACAGGACCCAGGCGACGCCCGTCTCCAGGCATTTAATAGGCAGCGTGTGCATCTGGATGCGGTCGATGGCGGCGCGCAAGGGGTTGACCTTCCCTGCGCGGCCAGCATCCCAGCGAGCATGAATGGTCGAAAGATCACGAAACGGGTCGTAGCGCTGAAACCAGCCATAGCGAACGCGAACGATGTCGCTGACGGGCAGGGCATAGCCGGCAGAATCGCCATAGGCAACTGAGAGCCCTGGGAACAGCGCCTTGAGGGCCTCGCCCACCTCACCTGACGTGTGATGGAAGGTATCGGCAACATCGAGCGTCTCAAAGGAGGCGTCCCAGCTGTCAAAGATGCGATGCACCAGCACCGCGAGTTCCTCGGCACACAGCAGCGGAAACGGCGCGTCCTCCGCGCCCTGCAAAGCGACCGATCCGGTTGAGCACGCGTCGAACAGCGGCACCAAAAACGGATCATCCAGCGCGGCAGACGCGGTACACAGGAACGGCACGCGCAGGATCTTGGTTTGAACGCCCTCGCGAGCAGCGTAGTAGCGGCACAGGTCGTTGGCTGCGCGCGCGATAATGCCCTTGCCCGTTCGCCCCGTGGTATCGGCGGCACCCGAGGCACCCGCGGGCCCCGCCACATACAGCAGCTGGACCCGGCGACCCGCGCACGCACGAAAGACCGAGCGCAGCAGCTCGATATCGCCCACGATATCGGTATGCGGGGTAAGGTAATTGGATAGGTAGACCACGCGGTCGAACTCGTAGGCCTGCTCCAAGTGCTGGAGGAGCTCATTCCACGAGGCATGGAGCGATGACTCGTCGCGGCGCGCTTCCGCGGCAGCGACGACCTTAACATGGTCCCCGGGGAACGCCTTGGCACAAAAGTCATCGTCAACATATGCGGTGTTGCCAACAACCAGCACCTCCATGGCGCACCCCTCCCCTGAATTCCACATTTGCCATAGTCAAACACGCGTATTGTACGCCGTCAACGCGAGCCAGATACAGTTTTAAGGCTGTATTAAGAACTTTTTTAGAGGATGTGGGGACATCGAGGGTGCTAAATAAGCGCTCAATCCGGAAGTGCTGGGAAAATCCGAGATCTGCCGACCAAGCCCCGGTTTTGAGCTTCGGCGACCTGCGGTTTTGTTAGTAAAAAACGGTGCGTACTCGGGGAGTCTTGGTTTTTCCCGCACTTCCGAAATGCACGATTAAGCCCACTGCCCTAAAGCGAAAACACGACAACATCTAGTAGTCGCGGATACATCAAAGGGCCCGTTGATCAAAGTTCGTAATTCTGCAATGTTAAATACTAGATAAGCGATTAATAGTGCGGATGTCCAGAGCGAGCAGCTTGCAAAGAAGCACCTCCAGCCCAAAGAGATCGAGGGCGTGAACTTAGCAACTCATTCGAACATTAGCGACCCAGAAATTCATTTATCGTATTAAGAAATCCCTTGATATCCATACTGTAACTGGGGTAAGCCTCTTGAAGACCCTTCAAAGACGACACCTTGACAAGGAGCACGTCTTGCAAATCCTTTTTCATTTCTTCTTGCCGCGTATACAGTTCATTAGTTCGCAGGTCTTCATAATCGTCATAAATAAACAGATCGGTCTTTTGCTCCCCGTAATCAACACACATCAGGCAATAAGCGTTATCGCTAAAGTTGCCGCTTGTTGCAACGACGCTCACAGAGCCAGAGCATGCCGCAAGACGATCTAGCAGCTTCAGCTTATTATCCAGTTCAATTATTTCGCTACGCAGTTCATTAAGATTTGCTGACACAGAAGGTACTAAGGCAGCATTCTCTTTTATTGCTAGCACGTTTGAAATCAAAGCGAAGATGCGCGCCTCGTCTGAAGAGCCTCTGTCGAACTTGAGACCACTTCCACAAACGACATCGTATGTCTCAAGAGCGGTTGCCCACTCATGCTGCAGCCTGGTGCGGATCTGTATCTCACAATACAAGTCCTTTAAGCCCGTCAGCGAAGAATCATGCTGGCAAATCAAATGTAGACTTCGATATCCATTTTTCTTGGGTTGGTGAATATAATCCTTGATACCAGGCATGTTCTTGTTCTTCAGTGCGGCCTCGAGGCCATCCTTAACAGCAAACACGCGGTCGTTGTCGCTAACGATAGCCCTGCATCCTGCAATATCATGCATCTGATTCAGATTCATGTGCAGTCCCGGCCTTTTTAACTTGCCGATAATTGTGTCGTACCTCTTTAATCGGCTTACACAAAGCGCATCAGGATCAAGGCTCAAGGCTGTCGTTTTTAGAAGGTCATGATAGAAATCAAGTATTTCCTGATGAGCCTCCCTCCACTCCGAAACAATAACATTTGCCTCTTTAACTTTATCCTCAGTGGCATTGATATCGCGAAGAATAACACCAGCCCGTTTTGCCATATTTTTGGAGAGAGGCCTCATTGATACCACCTAGGCGATTTGAAAGACGGGGTTTTCACAAGCCGGCGAAGAGTAGTAGCTTTTGATCGAATCCTTGGAGATCACACTGGAGCAACGCTCCCCATCTCCGATATCTCCCCTTGCATTTTTCCAAGGGGCTTCTTCATGAGTAAGCTTGCTCAATTCATCGCCATCATATTCGCTCAAAATCGAAAGAACCTCATCGACTGATTTCCGCTCGTTTCGAGTGAGCGATACAAACTGATCCGATGAGCCCAAATCGCCAGGACCAACAATGAATCGACGACGATGCAGGGCAAAGAGATCGGGGCATACTGGCCCGTTGGCCCATGCCTGAAAATCGCTTTCAAACAATGGTGCATCGAAATACACAAGCGAATAAGCTTGAGAGTAGAACGTCAGCTTTTGCAGCTTCATCGTAGAGACAAATCCAAGTGAGTCCAAAATGTAGTTAGCAACAACGTTAACCGTAGTCATCGATATCTCCTCTCAATAGTCCCTACAACACCTGTTTTAAATACTGAATTTTATAGTAAGTCTAAAAACCTTAAATGCGCTCTGACGCATCTATATCAAGTCTAGATACCATGAAATTACGTTGAGAAAAACATACAGGCCCGTGCGGACAGTAAACAAGCGCAGCCCTAACGTTCATACAGAAACCTGTGGGCATATCAATAGAATCTTCTGAAAACAGTTCAGGACCAATACGAAACATGACTTCGTAAACGGGAGCCCCTCCGATATCCCTAATAACCCATGCTGACAGACGACCATCTGGAAGATCCCGAATCTTATTACTTTCGACCGAAGCGTTTAATTCGAAAACGATCGAGCGCATAATTAAACGAAATAATAAGAACTAACGTCATCGTATAGATAACGAATTGATATATTTCAGATGGCGGATCAGACAGATAGCCTACAAAGACCACTTCCATGACGACAACAGTAAGAAGCGTACATAATCCGATAAACCCCATTCTTCCCACGTCAATGCAAAAGACACTCCGATACTTCAAGAGCAAAAAGGCTGCGACAGCATAGATAGCAAGGAGTGTGATTAAACCTGGTATTAGATTCCAACAAAAGAGGGCAAGAACAACGGGAAAGGTCCAAATGGCATTCCCCGCCGCATCTGAATCCATAAACGTATAGCCTTTATCCCTCATTCCGTTTCTCTCCACGACAAGCTGGAGATAACTTCTCAATATCCATCCTGAAAATGATGCAAAATAAATAATGAACAATCGGTCGACAGACCACAAGGAATTATCCCCAAAGGCAAGCGTAAGGATGCGCGAGGCGACCGGAAGGGCCGCAGAGGTTAAAACCGTGATCAGGACATCGGAGGTTTCAAGCCCACCGTCCCTGCCCTCTCGGGACTTGTTAACCATCAATCTCCCAACACAAATAGAAATCAGTATAAGCTCAAGCACGATACCACTTCACTGCGTATGCAAAATAGCAGGTCTAGGCATTGTTAAACACTTAAAGGGTAAAACCTACGGATAAAAGTTAGACAAGAAGAAACCTACCGACCCTATTTACAGAAGGAATAAGACCGAAACACAACCCTAGTCCACAGAAAGAAGGCAGCCACCATGAAACGAGTCGATGAGGAACCCACGCCGGAAGCGATTGAAGACGGTCTTACTCAGGACCCCCTTCACCGCAAGAGAGAAATTGAGGACTTTCTAAAGATGCTCATTGCGGTTGAGCCACCGTACACCTTTGTTATTGACGCGCCTTGGGGTTCTGGCAAGACATTCTTTGTAAAGCAAGTAGCGAGAGTCCTGCAAATGGCAAATCCGACTCTCGACCCCGATTTAGAGACGCTTAACGCGACACTAGGAGAAACCGCAACGGAGCTCCCCGCGACGCCATGTCTGCCCATTTATTTCAACGCGTGGGAAGACGACCATTTCGACAATCCGATCTTGCCTATATTGGCCTCTATCGCTAATGCCGCAGACGAACAGAGCGTCAAGGGAGGAAAGGATTTCGGTAAGGGAGTCATTAGCGTGATAGAAACCGCCGCCTCCATTATCGGATACGGCGTTGACATTAATGGCATCATTGAAAGTTTCAGCGGCACTGATTTTCTCGAACAGTACAAAGCGGAAAAAGAGCTTAGGAGCAAAATTGGCGAGCTCATAAAGAACCATCTGCCCAAGATAGCCAAACGAGCCATCATCTTTATCGACGAGCTCGATCGCTGCCGGCCCGAATTCGCCATAAAGGTACTCGAGCAGACCAAAACCCTGTTTCAGCAAGAGAACATTGTTGTAGTTTATTCGACCGACATTACGCAGCTGGCCCATTCCCTCCAGGGTGTATATGGATCAAGCTTTGAAGGAAGAAAATACCTCGAGCGCTTCTACGACAAACGCCTCGAGCTAAATCCGATAAAGCCGGCCGAGTACCTTCTGTATAAAGGCGTTAATACAATGGATGGATATACCTTCATGGATATAACCATCGATTTGCTCAGCTACAAACAAGCCTCCCTACGAGCCTGCAACAGACTCGCCGAACCCATAGCAAATCTCTTGGATTACATCAGTAAGCACAATGAGTATTTTGGAGACACAAAGCTCCAGTGTTTCCAATACAACTGCCTACTGCCCGTGTTGAACATTCTTGCCTACTACGAACCCCTTGCTTGGCACGAGGTGAAGACGGGCACAAACTATTTTGCAGTGTACGAGCTAGCAAGCCACAGCGGGCTCTTTGTGGAGCTTCTCGACGAGGCAATTGAAAAAACTTGGGGAACAAGAAAAGGTGAGCTTCCCTACCATCAAGAAACCGAGTGTAGGCGAAGCCGTTTTATTGAAGACGTTTGCGCCGCTATCTATTCCGCTAGTAACACCGATCCGCGTATTCGGGAACTGTGCGGCATCGACCTCGACATCTCGCCACACTGCAAAAAGCTGTTC
Source organism: Collinsella sp. LCP21S3_A9 (assembly GCF_052118785.1). Lineage (NCBI taxonomy): Bacteria > Bacillati > Actinomycetota > Coriobacteriia > Coriobacteriales > Coriobacteriaceae > Collinsella > Collinsella sp. LCP21S3_A9. The sequence goes on from NZ_JBQKGN010000011.1 coordinate 63,799, forward strand.
CAGCGCCTGGCCCCGCCGTCGGCAGGCGAGTAAAATCACCTCACGCTAACGCACCAAAAAGATTGTCTATCAAAAGGGCCGGGAAACTTTCCCGGCCCTAAGAACTCAGCGAATGTCGCGCTATTCCTCACAGGCATGGCTACGCAGGCGCGACGGCAGCAATATGTCAATCTCCTCCGGCTCAAATGATTGATGTCCGTTCTTTAGCCTTTTACGGGCTTTCTTGTACACCCTGTCGCTCGTCCTTGGCGCTTCTGCATATATTTCGGCTTGCTTCTCAATGAGCAAGTCGCGGCATCTGCGGATTTCTCCAACTTCAAGATCATCAAAATCCGTAAGCAATGACTCATAATCCTGAAGAACGACCCAGAGTCGATTGGCACAACGCACATGTTCTTCGGCCTCCTCCGGCAACTTAGAACCGCGAGTATACAGATTTAGCCCAAGCGAGGAGGCGGAGGTAATGGAAGCGACGAAAGCTCCTATTCCAACTTGACCAAAAAAGACGCTAATAACTCCACAGGTTGAAACAGCAGTTAAAACTATCTGGCCGATGGAAATACAATTGGCTAGCATACGTTTAAGAGTCGCCGCTTCCTGTTGCGTCTGATAGGTGTACGACAGCTTGCCGTAAGATTCCTCAATCTGCCCGCGTAGCCGCTCCCTAAAATCCAATCTATCCAAAACAACCTCCTAGCACGCCATTTGGCGAAGCGCCTTTCCGAGGCACTCATAACTTTTGGCTGTATCGATAGCCTGCTGGCTACCTGGGCTAAAAAGTGCGAACGGCACCGAGCCTTGCTGGGAAAGGCGATTAAACTCATCCAAAAGTAGCGTCTCATATGTACCTGCAGGTGCGGAGCCTTCCCCATCCGTCCAATGCCAATCACCAATCGCGGAGAATACGAAACTATCGATAACGATGCCGGACAACCTATAGCTTGAGAAGTTGGCGGCGTGGACATTTCGAATATGCTTGCAAGTGTCGAATAGGAGTCCCCTCGAGCTTGCGTTTTTCTCTTTCATCGCTTCCTGCTCCGCCTTGGGATCAGTTGCAAGCCATCGACCGCCCATATGAGTATCGGGGTAGTCGTAACTCACAAATGATCCCCAACAGTCCACGTGCTCAAATGCCGGAAGAAGTTCAAACTTCATTCCATCCGAGAATCTGACAACGACAACCTGACCATCACCCTTAACATCAGTCGTAGAGTAGCTCTCGGAAACTGCGGATTTTACAGCCTGAAGCAATCTTGATTGTCCGTTCCCCCTATACATGTCATAACGCTCGTACTCGCTCCGAGGAAGGGACAGCAATACGTCAAGATCGCTATCTGTTGTTGCAGTACCACGCCCATAAGAACCAACATACAGTGAATGTGCCGTCTCGCTGTTGGAATTCCAAAACTCCGAGTTCACAGCCTTGGTAATCCGTTTGTACCTTTTGGAGATCAATTCTCTCTTTGCAGATTCAACGCCAACGATATTCTTCTTAACTCGGTCCATAAGCTTAACAGCCCCACAATCTACTCACCGACAAAACGACAGCCCAGGTCATGCCACATGATTAGCAGCGGCACTAATCCATTGAATCAATTTTACCGCCGCAACCCCATGCGAACACAAGTACTCCTATTAAGGCCATTCATATATAACTGCCACGCTACATCGAAAGAACCACCGTCAGCAACTAAAAGGGCACCGGAGCCCATGTCGACCCTGGTGCTCTGTGCAAAATCATGGTGCTCGTCATTGATCAACAAGTGGATATTTGCATCAAAGCGGCAGCAATACGCAGGCCGCGAGTCATCGACACTAATCTAGCTGAGGCACTTTGTATATCTCGACCGCATAAGGGAATGCACCGGCCAATAGCGCCGTTCGAACCGATTTAACCGTTAGTCCAGTGATGACCCCAGCGAAAATAGCCACTAGCAAAAGCACTAATAAATGCTATCAGTACGACCGATCGTGTAGCCAACCAAATTCTAAACCGAGCAAGAACACCGATGACACCCACATGAGGTCTTGCGGCCAAATAACGAAAGAACATAATACGCGCCCAAACATGCGCCGGGATGTTCGGCGCGCCCGAGGGGGGTGTTCCCCGAAGCCCGTCACCAGCGCTGCACGGTGGATTTCCGCTTCAACGTGCTGGGGAGGATTCCCGTGACCAGGCGAAAGGCCATGGCGTGAATGTTAAAGACGATCCACGCGCAGGAATCGCACGAGACTGCGGCAGGAAGGCCGGGGAGGCGGAGGAGGAGCGATGTCGATTAGACCCAGAGCGGCCGCGAGGCCGGTGCACGGCGGGCGCGCCGAGACGCTGGCCTACACGGAATTCCCGCCCGAGCACTGGCGCCGGATCAAGACGAACAACGGAATCGAACGCATCGACCGCGAGACCAGGAGGAGGACGAGGGTTGTGTTTCGTCAAGAGGATTTGAGCAAAAAGAGCATCGGAAATTGAGCAGCCTGAGCATCGGAAACGCGCACGCTTTTTGAGCGGCTAGCCCTCCTGCATGAGGGCATGGCGGACGCGGTAGGACTCGCCGCGGAGCTGGACGGGCCTCCCGTGGTGGACGATGCGGTCGATCACGGCGGCGGCCATCTGGTCGTCCCCGAACACCGACCCCCACCTGCTGAACTCCAGGTTCGCGGTGATTGCCACCGACTGCCTCCCGCATGCGTCGGCGAAGACCTGGAAGAGCAGCCTCGCCCCGTCCGCGTCGAGCGGGAGAAACCCGAGCTCGTCGATGACGAGCAGGCGGGCCTTGCCGATGAGCGCGGCCTCCCGGTCGAGCCTCCCGTCGTCGCGGGCGCGCCTCAGGCGCATCACGAGCGAGGACGCCGTGAAGAAGCGCGCCTCGAGCCTCCTCTCGCACGCCAGCGCGCAGAGGGCCGACGCCATGTGCGTCTTGCCGGTGCCGACGTCGCCCAACAACAACTTCAGGAACGCTCCACCTGCGTGTGTCCAAGCGCCGCAGGCGATCACAACCCCGGCGAGCACCAGGCACGCACCATTCCGGCACGAAGGTCCCACCAGACGCCCTTACCTTAATAGCAAGGAACCCGGACCAGCAAAGCGACCAGGAACATCACTACCCAAGAAAGGAAACACCATGCCCAACAGCAACATCGCATACCTACTCAAGTTCGCACCCAAGGAAGCGTACATCGACGACTTGATAAACGGTCGCCTCTACATGAATGCGGCCGGCTACTACCATGGCCTGCCTGGCGAGCAGGGCGATCCGCTCGAGGCGTCCATGGCCCCCGGGGTGTGCCTCTACGGATATACTTGCCTGCCCATCTACTGCATATACACGGTCCGCGAGAACGATATCGTCGACAACACCATGAAAATCCCGATACGCATGATCCAGCAGTTCGGAGGCGCGGACGGGTGGATCGGCATTGTGCAGTACGACAGCTTCGCGAGCCTCGCCGACAGACACACCACCGACGACGGAAGCATCTACGCCCACGGTCCCGTCTCCTACGGCGTCCCCGGGCCAAAACTGATCCGCGAGATCTTTGAGGGCATCCCGCACAATCTCGTTATCAAAACGCCTAGGTACGCATATCAAAAGGAGTATCGAATCATCGGGTCGCGTCCGGTCGAATGTCGCCTTTTACCAGACGAGTATCACCCAGGCTGCAAAATCGAAAAATACGCCCATGCAGAGCTTGACCTAAGCAGCAGCCTCGCGGACTTTTCCTGGAAGGCTTCGGTCCCGAGCCTCGAAGAGTCGCAAGACGGCCTCATGCTGGAGCTCCCGCATCGCGTATAGCCAACGAAGCGCGGGCGGAACGCCACCAATGGCCAACGTCCCAACAGCCATCTACCCTCTCCCCTCCCCAACCTTCCCCAGATAGTTCGCTGATGTTGACTGGGGTTCCCGTAAAATAAACCGCAACAAAATATGTGCGGAGTGCTGGCCTGGGGCTGCCTTCGGACCCTATTGGCTGCTCACCGAGAGGCTCCGCTATGAAACGATCCCTTTACTACCTGCTCTGCGCGATCGCGTGCACTTCCATGGTCAGCGCGACGATGCTATGGCAGCCATCGCAGAAGCCGTACAGCCTCAGGCAACAGCCGAGCAGCAGGCGCAGGCCGACGCCACGAACAGCGACATAGGCAAGGCTGAAGACGGCGCCAGCACAAATGCGACAGCAGATACCGTTGAGGACAGCACCGCAACATCCACCGGCACCAGCGCAGCCAACACGGAAAGCGCTGACGACACCACCGCCTCAACAGGCGCCCCCGCCCCATCCCTCCGAACCCAGACCAACCCCACGCCCGCGGCAATCTCCACCGCGTCACAAACCGGCTACGCCCACTCCGTCACCGCAAGCCAAAACGGCGTCACCTTCACCGTCTCGTGGAACGACGCCCCCGCGGGCACCGCGACGACCTTCCACGTAACCCAGACCAACGGCTCGTCCCAAGCCAAGGCGCGCATGGACGTGCCCACCTATTGGGACGGCGGCAGCCAGGAAAGCGTCTGCGACCCGTCTCGCCCGACATGGGCCAGCTACTGCAGCCTGGGCACCGCGGGCCACGTCTTTACCTTTGACTTCACGGCATCGGGCACGTACCGCATCCACTTCTACTTTATGGACAACGACAGATACGACCCCCAAAACGACAATGGGATCTACTACCTGCGCACCACGGCAGAGGTGACCGTAAACGACGCCGCCCGCCCAAGCGTCACGCAGATCGTCAACAACGCCGTGGACCTGTGCAGGCAAGAGACGAACGGCTCGGAATACGACATGGCGCTGTGGCTCCACGACTGGACGCTCGACCAGCTGGAGTACGACCACAGCCTCAACTGGTGCTCGGCCGAAAGCGGCCTCACGCGCCACCAGGGCACCTGCGAGAGCTACCAGCGCATCTACTCCAAGCTCCTTGACGCCGCGGGCATCGCCAACGGCCGCATCACCGGCAACGGCCACACCTGGAACGCCGTAAAGATCGACGGCAAATGGTGTCAGATGGACCTAACCTGGGACGACACCAGCGAAAACTGGTACGGAGACCTGGACCAGCGCCATCTGTACTTTGGCCTGACCGACGAGCTCATGGCAATCGCCCACTCCGACCACACGGCAAACTACAAGAAGGACGGCTACGCCTACCGCTCAACCGACCTGTCAAACAATTACTTTGTGCAAAACGGCAAGGCCGATGAATGGGCCGAGAAGTATGCCGACCGAATTCAGCAGCACTTGGATGCCAAGGAAGAGAGCTTTTCCATTGATGCTGATAACCAGTCGTTCCCGCCAAGCATTTCGGGGATTCAGAATGGGATTGTTGCGGACGCGATGAATCTGAGGGAGTGGAAAGTCCAAGGAGCCAAGGTTGATCTAACGGTGGCATCTAACGTCACGAAAGAATCGAGCAGCAAATGGAGCGCTAAGTACGACCTGAAAGCTGAATACAAAGCAACCGCATTAGAGAAGGTCATCGACGACGGCCCCTACCGCCTGGCCTCGGAGATCGACCGCGGCATGGCTGTAGCTGCCACGGGCTCGGGTGTTTGTGTCAAGCTCGGGCTTTCAATTGAGGCAGCGGTTCTTTTCACACGTGGCAAGGAAAGGTTTCAGGTTTGGCAAAGGCGTGCCTCTTTCTCTCTTTGGCTTTGCCT